>JASFLX010000053.1:0-13802 GCA_050117895.1 Desulfobacterales bacterium
TCAATTTATAGCTTCTTATCATTATAAAAATAAGGCCGGCCAAACGCCAAACCGGATACAGAATCGGCAGGAGGAGACCTTTTCGGAGCCCAAGGGGACCTTTCATGAAAACGAGTTCAGCAATGAGGCGAATACGGACTGGGCGCTGTCCGCCAATCGTAACTGGGCCGAATACATACGTAATAAATGGAAAAAGTCTCCGGAACATCCGCCCATAACAATTCCATTGGTGGTTGGCGCAAATGAAATTTATGCGGACCGGCCCACCCAAGCGTGTTGGGATCCTTCCCAGTTCCCCCAAGAGGTTTGTATCGCCACCTATGCCGAGGCTGTTGACGACGATATCCGGCAGGCGCTGAACGTTGCCCGGGCCGACCCGGACGGGTGGCGGAGCAGGAGCATACAAACCCGTCATAAAATCCTGTCCAGGGTTGCCATAGAGCTTCGCAAAGCCAGAAGCGATCTGGTGGGTGCGGCGGCGGCAGATACCGGCAAAATTTTTTCTGAAAGCGATGCCGAGGTTTCCGAGGCTGTTGACTTCGCCGAATATTATCCCTTTTCTGCCCAAATGTTTACCGGCCTTCCCAATGTCACGTGCAGCGGTAAAGGCGTGGGGCTGGTCATTTCGCCCTGGAACTTCCCGGTTGCCATTCCCTGCGGTGGAATCACGGCATCTCTGGCCGCCGGCAACACCGTTATTTTCAAACCGTCGTCAGCGGCGGTTCTCACGGCCTGGATATTGTGTCAGGCGTTCTGGAGGGCCGGCGTTTCCAAAAACGTGTTGCAGTTTCTGCCCTGCGGCGGTTCAACGTCAGGTGCAACACTAACCAACCACCCTGATGCGGATTTCATTATTTTGACCGGCGGCACCCATACCGGCATGACCATTTTAAAGCAGCGGCCGGGGGTCTATCTGGCTGCTGAAACCGGCGGTAAAAATGCCACCATCGTTACCGCCATGTCCGATCGGGACCAAGCCATCAAACACATTCTTCACTCGGCGTTTAGCAATTGCGGTCAAAAATGCAGCGCAACTTCTTTATTGATACTTGAAAACGAGGTCTATCAAGATTTAAACTTTAAAAAACAGCTGATCGATGCCGCCCAAAGCTATCCGGTAGGATCGGCCTGGAATTTTGAAAACAAAATGGGGCCGTTGATCCGGCCCCCGGACAAAGATTTGAAACGCGCGCTGGTCCAGCTCGAACCCGGGGAATCCTGGGCTCTGAAACCTGAAAACATGGATGATAATCCTTTTCTGTGGACACCGGGCATCAAGTGGGGTGTGCAGCCGGGAAGCTACACACACACCACCGAATTTTTCGGTCCTGTGCTGGCCGTGATGCAAGCCCAGGATCTGAATCATGCCATCGAAGTGATCAATCAGACCGGCTACGGTCTGACATCGGGCATTGAGACCTTGGACACCCGGGAACAAAAGCACTGGATGGATCACATTTACGCCGGGAATCTCTATATTAACCGAGGCACAACCGGTGCGGTTGTTCTGCGCCAGCCCTTCGGCGGTATGGGAAAATCGGCTATAGGTGCCGGAGTCAAGGCCGGTGGTCCCAACTATGTGGCTCAGTTTATGAATTTTGAAGAAGTGGATTTTCCTGCTGTGGGAGCCATTCAAAATGATCATATGTTGCTGAGGCTTTGCCATGAGTGGCAGCAAAAGCTAAACTGGAGACAATTGAGCGACTTTAAAACAGACCTAATCAAAACCATCCGGGCGGTAAAAAGTTACCTTTATCACTGGGAACAGGAATTTTCCCAAGAAAAAGATTATTTCCATTTGCGAGGTCAGGACAACATCGTCCGTTATTTGCCGATCGGTACGGTCGTTGTCCGCATCCATTCCCACGACACCCTGTTCGATGTTCTGGCCCGGGTTGCCGCGGTAAAAATCTCAGGATGCAAGCTGATGGTCAGCCTTGCCAAAGGGTTGAAAAACCCGGTGACCGAATTCCTTGAAGACAAACCGGGCAAGCGGTTCTTGGGTGAGGTTGATGTAAAAGAAGAGTCGGACAACGATCTGATTGCCATTATGCCCCAAGTTCAGCGCATACGATATGCCGCCCCGGACCGGGTACCGGATGCCGTGTTCCAAGCTGCCGCCCAAACCGGCTTTTATATCGCCCGAACACCGGTAATGATGGAAGGGCGCATCGAGCTGCTTCAGTATTTTCAGGAGCAGAGCATCTGCAACAATTATCACCGCTACGGAAATTTGGGAGAACGGGCGCTGATATAGATTTCTGGATGGAAACTAATTAAGCAGACACAGCTTGACGGTAAGTAACAATGCGTGAGGATTCGGTAGCTTTGGTCCTGTCCTGTTCAATCCACCTGAAAAACAAATCCACACAGTCCGGGCAGAGTTGGGTCCCTCGAACGTCTTCAATAATTTGCATGGCTTTTTCATGACTCATGCCAAGGCGGTATGGCCGATCACTGGTCAAGGCGTCATAAGTGTCCGCCACTGCCGTCATTCGTGACCATAAATGGATTCGATCTCCTTTAAGGCCATGTGGATACCCTTTGCCGTCCATCCGTTCATGGTGAGACAGAACAATTGGAAGTATGTCTGAAAAACTCGGGATAGGCCTGAGAATATTGGCGCCGATAATGGGATGCTGCTTGATAATGGAAAACTCTTCTGCTGACAACGATCCGGGCTTTAATAGTATCTCGTCTCTGATTCCGATCTTACCGATGTCATGGAGTCTACCGCCGATGGTTACGGTTTCGACCTCCCGTTGACTGGCGCCTGTCATTGCTACCATTCCGGATAATATTCTACCGACCTCTTCGGAATGCCCTTTGGTATATTTATCGCGGGCTTCCAGTGCAACAATAAGACTGGCAATGCTTCCAACTATCAGATGTCGCTCCGATTCCAAACGTTCCTTTTCCTTCAACAGTAAAATAAACTGATCAGATAAAATTTTCTCTATGAGGATGACCAGCTCATCAATATTAAACGGCTTACAAATGTAAGCAGCAGCACCCATTTGAACCATCCGACTCATATAGCTGCGATCGGTTCTCGAACTCATTACCACAAAAGGAGCTATCGATATTGCTGGATCGGCGTGGACCGCTTCACAAAATTCAAAGCCATTCATCTCCGGCATTTCAATGTCACTGATAATCAGATCCGGCCTCATTGTCTCCAACAGATTCAATGCAAGTCTGCCATTTTCGGCACTGATTACTTGGAATCCGGCCTTTGCCAGACCGTTTTCCACGACTTGGCGTATGATCGTCGAGTCGTCCACAACCATAATAAGACGTTTACGCTTAAATTTGGATTTTGACAATACATTTTTAACCGTTTCCAGCAGTTTCAGCTTCAATTCGCGTTTGGAAATATATGCCGATGCGCCGGCCTGAAACCCCCTTTCAACATCGCTATTGGAATCAAAGGAACTTACAATAACAACAGGTATTGCTTGAGTTATTGGATCATTTTTAAGCTGATGACAAAGATCGATTCCATTGAGAATCGGCATTTCGATATCGCTGATGACCAGATCGAAGGGAGCGCTTTGTACCAGGTTTAAACCTTCCTGCCCGTCGTTTGCCAAAACAATTTCAGCATCTATAGGTTCTATTATTTTTTTAATGCTCTTTCGAAATACTGCGCTGTCGTCAACAATCAGTATGCGGGATGAAGACATTGTAATCTCCTTTGACAGACCGTCATACAAAAGCAGCTCTATCTTCGACCCAGATATGGAATATTATCATATCTTATATCGGCAGAATTTAATAAAACTTAAACTTTATGGTATTCCTTCGGCATTGGAGAAAATCTCGAAATGCTCTGAACCCACTGAGATAAATTTTAAAAAGGGGAGGAGGGGTTGCCCGGTATATATGTTGCGCAGGCGTCCTCTGACTCCCACGCTGTTACACGGACAATTTTTATCTGAGGGTTATCTAATTGGGTTTGAAGTGAGTTTGCAATATAACGGGCTATGTTTTCCGAAGACGGAGGATTATCATCATTAAAGTAATCCAGTTCATTTAAAAACTTATGATCCAGTCTTACCATAATTTCAGACACATGCTGTTTTAGCTCTCCAAAATCTACCAGTACTCCGGCACTATTGAGAGTTTCTCCGGCCACGCAAATTTCGATCTTCCAGTTGTGTCCGTGCAGGTTTTCACATTTTTTGGACACCATCTTTAGCTGGTGTGCAGCCGCAAAATGGGTAACAACTTTTAACTCAAACATTAATGTCCCACCTTTTAGTGTCCATCCAGAAATGGACTTAAGATTGATGGATCAGGATGCGCCGGCATTGCCGCTTTTGAGAATATTTTTTAATTTGTTCGACAGCTTGCCTGATTCTATTTTGGCGAATTCTTTAAGGAGCGCTTCCTGTTTCTTGTTGAGATTTATGGGTGTTTTTATTACCGTCTGAATGATTTGATCACCCCGTTTGCCGCTCCTGAGTGAAGAAATTCCCTCGCCGCGAAAACGAAACAGGTCACCGGGCTGGGTGCCTTTTGGAATTTTAAGTTCCTTTTTGCCGTTTAAGGTGGGTACCAATATGGTATCGCCTAATGCGGCCTGTATAAAAGAAATCCCCACCTGGCATATGACGTTTGTGTTATCTCGTTCGAAGAAGTCATGGGGTTCCACATGAATAAAAACATAAAGATCTCCCGGAGGCCCTCCATAACCACCGGCTTCACCTTCACCGGTAAGACGAAGCCTGGATCCGTTATCCACACCGGAAGGAATTTTTACGGCCACCTTTTTATTAACTCTAACCTGGCCGGTCCCTCTACAGGTAGTGCATGGATCCGGTATGGTTTGGCCGTTACCATGGCAGTGGTGACATGTGGTCCTCACCGTAAAAAATCCCTGGCTGCGGGAAACCTGACCGGTTCCATTACACTGCCTGCAGGTTTCCGGATGAGTACCCGGCTCACAACCACTTCCCTCACAGGAAGGGCAAACCTCCTGCTTTTCTAAATCTATTTCGGTTTCTGTTCCAAAGGCGGCTTCCATGAAACTCAGCGAAAGGTCGTAACGAAGATCGGCACCCTTTTGAGCCCTGGTTCTGGATCGACGGCCACTGCTGAATCCGAAAAAATCCTCAAAGATCCCTCCGAAACTGGAAAAAATGTCTTCAAAACCACTAAATCCGGAAAAACCGGACCCTTCAAGGCCCTGATGACCGAACTGGTCATATATATTCCGTTTCTGAGGGTCTCGAAGCACCTCGTAGGCCTCGGAAGCCTCTTTGAATTTTTCTTCAGCCTCTTTATTTCCGGGATTTCGATCCGGATGATATTTTAGTGCCAGCTTTCGGTAATGAGCCTTTAATTCGTTATCATCCGCATTACGGTTTACGCCTAAAACCTCGTAGTAATCTCGTTTATTAGTCATTTATAGTAACGTCTCTGTATTTCTATACCGTAATAAAGGATCAAAATCACAAATCTTTTAATGGCAACTTGTTTATGACATCATCCTCTTATTCCAATTAAGGTGACTTCTTAACCCGGGTTTTTAATACCCAAGCCAAAATCCATTACTATATAATTATGTGGATCTGTTATGAGAAAAGACAAACTTTTATTAATTCAATAAAATAATACAAAAACCGCTCTTGTCAATGAAGAATGGGGATTTAAAAATTGAAGATTTTCGAATGAAGAGTTGTTCCCGCCGGACATCCTGAGACCTTTGAAAAATGAACATTTTGCAAAGGTCTCACCCTATCCCACAAACGGCCTCCGTATAACCGTATCCTTTTGCCATCGTGAGTCATCCCGATTTGGATATTCAATATTGTAGTGAAGCCCCCGGCTTTCTTTTCTGTGGCTGGCACATTTGATAATAAGTTCAGCCACAATAGCTATATTTCTCAGCTCAATAAGATCTGTGGACACCCTGAAATTCCAATAATATTCATGGATTTCTTTCTGAATGATTTCAATTCGCCGCTTTGCCCGGGCCAACCGTTTATCCGATCGAACGATTCCCACATAGTTCCACATGAGTCGTCTGATTTCATCCCAGTTATGTGAAACCATAATAACTTCGTCACTGTCTGTTGTACCGACTTCATCCCAAAGCGGGGGATCAGGAGTGGAACTAAAATCCAATACATCAAGATCCTTGACCGCCTGTTTGGAAGAGGTATGGGAATAAACCAGGGCCTCGACCAGTGAGTTGCTTGCCAGTCTGTTGGCCCCATGCAGTCCGGTGCAAGCCGTTTCACCCACGGCGTACAGTCGATGCAAATCTGTTCTGCCATACATGCCGGTGGCGACGCCGCCACACATGTAATGGGCAGCGGGGACCACAGGGATGGGTTCCTTTGTCATATCAAAACCAAAGCTAAGACATTTTTCATATAGATTCGGGAAACGTTCTTTGACAAAATCATCATTTTTGTGGGTTATATCGAGAAATACGGAATCGTCCCCGCTTTTCTTGAGCTCATTATCGATGGCACGGGCAACCACATCACGGCATGCAAGATCCTTCTGAGAATCATATTTTTGCATGAAAGCGCTACCGGAAGAATCGATGAGAATCGCTCCTTCACCTCTCACAGCCTCTGAAATAAGGAAGTTCTTGGCATCCGGGTGATACAAACAGGTGGGATGAAACTGGACAAATTCAAGGTTGGCCACCGTGGCCCCGGCCCGGTATGCCATGGCAACCCCGTCTCCGGTGGCAATATCAGGATTGCTTGTGTAAAGATAAACCTTGCCCGCGCCGCCGGTCGCAAGAAGTGTTATTTTAGCACAAAAAGTTTTAACCTGACTGGTTTGTCTGTCAAGAACATATGCTCCGCAACAATAGTCTTCATGGGTTGTAGTGATTGGCCCCCTTTTCATACGGGTTGATATGGTGATAAGGTCTATGGCGATATGATTTTCGAACAGGGTAATCCGATCGTGATTTTTGACATGGGCCACCAAGACACTTTCAAGCTCCATTCCGGTCATATCATGGGCATGCACAATTCGCTTTTGGGAGTGGCCCCCTTCACGTCCTAAATCAAAATCAATGTCCAAATCAGACGATTGGGGATCTGATCCCTTTTTCTCTTTTATATTGAAATGGACACCCAGGTCCACTAACTCCCGAATTCTGTCAGGACCGCTTTTAACTACCATCTCCACAACATCCCGGTTGCATAGACCATCCCCTGAAGCCAGCGTATCCCGAATGTGAAGATCAAACGAATCAACTTTGTCGAATACAGAGGCGATGCCGCCTTGTGCCTGTGAAGTGTTGCTGTCCATGACCCCTTTCTTGGTTACCAAAGCAACACTGCCGAATTTGGCCACCTTAAGGGCAAAACTAAGGCCGGCTACGCCACTGCCGATGATTAAAAAATCTTTATTAATCTGTGTCATAATATTATCTTGTATTGAAAAAATCGGATCTGTCAATAATTTCTTTTAAAATACCGTAAGATATGATAATGTTTCTAAAATAGACAGTTAAAACCCAACCCGAACAAGCCCGCTCTCCTGCCAAGCGGAGTAAGGCGGGCGGGCAGGAACCAAAAATATTTGTCACAAAGGCACTAAATCTTAAAACCTGAAACATGATAGCATACGATCTGCAATGTATCAACGGCCATTCCTTTGAAGGTTGGTTTGAAGACCGGAAGGCATACGAAAAACAGAAAAAAAATGGCTTTATTTCATGCCCGATTTGTGAAAGCACTTCCATTGCCAGGATTCCTTCCACGTTTGCCATAAAATCATCTTCGTCTTTAAAAGATATGGTTGATCCAAATGAAGATCTTTCAAATATTAATCGAAAGATAGTCGATTTTGTAGAAAAAAATTTTGATGATGTAGGATCTGATTTTACAAAGGAAGCCTTAAAAATGCATTACGGCGTTTCAGAGCCGAGAAACATTAGAGGCGTCAGTACAAAGGAGGAAGAAAAAACGTTAAAAAAAGAGGGCGTGCAGTTTATCAAGATCCCCATGCCCATAGTGCCTGACACGGATGCTTAGGTTAGTGTCCACCCATAAATGGTCTTTTTGCCCAATCTCTGCGTTATGTTCAAAAAATAATCCTCGGAATATTAAATATATGCCTATGGTTATTTTTTTCACATGCCTTGATCTTGAACAAAAATCCTCATTTATGGATGGACACTAGTTTAGGAAATAGACACTTCATGAAATACTCGGACCTAAATTGAGCGATTGTTGAGGTTGCCGCAGATACAAGGAAGATGTCGTTCCGCTATAGTCAACTATGCGGGACGGCATTTGACGCAGTAGATGCGATAAGATCGGCAATCCCAAAGGGTTTCAAAATTTAAAAATATAAATTAAGATAATCCATTAAAAATAAAAGATATTTAATTACCTTTTAAAATTTGAAACGCTCATTTTAGGTCTGATTAACTTTCGCACCCCATGCGGTCAGATTTTCGGTAATGAACGTGACGATTTGCCGGTGTGTCACCTGGCCATTTCCTTCCACAGTTATCGGTTCTCCGAATTTTATATATATTTCTTTGTTGGGATCCACGGGTCCCATATCCTTTATGATTCTTCCATTACCCTGAAAATCGGTTTTCAATGCGACCGGAACCACGGCTACCCCGGCTTTTCGCGCCAGCTTAACTCCCAGTGAATTAAAAGATGCCGTATCGAACACGGCGCTTCTGGTGGCTTGGGGAAAGATTATGATCGAACAGCCTTGAGAAATCAATGCTTGTCCCTGGTTAAAGACTAATTTCAAATCTTCTCGAGGGTTGTGCCGTGTCACTGCGATGGGATGAATGGCTCTTATAATCGAGCCGAGCACCGGGTATCTTAAAAGCCCTTCCTTAACCACAAACGTGACTCTGTTCAATGCAAGGAGAATGCAGGGAAGGACAAGGGTGTCGAGCAGACTCATGTGGTTGGCAATGTAAACCAATGGTTCCTGATGATCGACCAATCCTTTCAGTCCGGATATATGAAGCCTTCCGCCTGCAGATTCAACAATTTTAAGAACACCCAAAGAACCCCGTGCCCAAGTCTTTCGTTCATACTCCCCCTTACGTGCGGTTCTACTTTCTATTCGGATGATATTCAAAAGCTGGACATAATAGATAAACGTCGCCCAAAAGGGAAATTTTTTCACCAGAAAACGACGGGTTCTGGAACTATGATAACCGAAGTTGGTTTTGAGAATATGCCAGAATTGATCTATCTCCATACGTTACTTTCAGTTCATTTTCTTTTCAAAACCTTGGTAAATAGATTTCAGGCGAATTTTTTCCCGTTCCACACAATCTGAAATAGAGGCCAGGTTTTCCCCAGGGTACGGTGGCTTTCGCGCAATTTCAAGACAAAAATTCAGACCCACTTCCAGATTGTTTTTAAATTCCAACAAAGCTTTTATTGCACTAGGCGTTAAAGAAGAATCCGCCACCATCCTTTCAAAATAGTCCACATACATCACAATTTCCTTGGCAAACATATGCGGCCGTTTGGATGAAACCAGGGATGGACCTCTTCCATAAATATGGTCTACCATCTCCTCCAAGGTGTAAAATTTACTAAACCATTCAATATTGGGGCCGGGACATATGGATTGGGGCGAATTTTCCTCTTTGGCAATCCCCAAGGAAATAAGCGCTCCGTTTCCGAGATGGTCGCAGATACAAGTCTTTTCCACAACCTCTTCGCAAAGCCTTGCTTTTTCATCCGCTGATATATCCATCATCATGTCAATTTCTTTTAGCTTTGTCTTTTGATACTCCCGTGAGGCAAGGCAAATTGGTTTTTCAGTAAACTCTGTATTGGACACAAGAATACACTTTGGGCATGGAGAGCCGGGTCTGCCTTCCGCGATCCTTTTTCGCGTCCATATTTCAGATCCTGTATCATGCACATTATTAAAAGGAATTCCCAGCGGGGAGACGTCACTCATGTAAAGATCGGCTCCGTGAGCCTGTCGCAACAGTTCACGAGTGGTGGTATCCACGAGTGTTACTTCCGGCACCAGTAAAAAAGGACTGGCCCATCCGGTTCGATCGATATTAAATTCTTTTAATCGACGGACTTCTGCATAATTGCCTATCCCTCCCTGCACGGTAATGAGCGGGCGGTCGTTTAATTCAAACTCCGGATAGTCCCACCCCATTTTTTTGTAGTACTTTTGTATCAGCGGTTTAAACTCCGACATCAAGTTGTTGCGTTTCTTCTTGAATTCCTCAAGAAGAACCGGCAGTAAAATTCCATTGGAAGCAAAAACGTGGCCGCCACAGTTTAGCCCCGACTCAATGCGGAATTCATGCACTTCAAGACCTTTTTTAGCTAAAAATTTACCCTGAACAAGGGCCGAACGGAAATCACTGACTTTGAGGATGATTCGCTTTTTGATCCGGCCCATTTTATCCCGGTAAAAATCCTTGAATCGGGTCATATAACTGAACAAGCGCCGGTTAAAACCGGCTGAATATACAATGCCGGACTCCAGACAACTATTGGCATACCCCCTAAGCCCTGCTTGGGCATCGGAAAATTGATCGCCAAGCAGGTTGCCGTTTTTGTCAAAATGAGTCCGATCCAAAGTAACCATGATATTAACATCTATAGAGCCGGGTGTCATGCGTGATGTTAAATCTTTTTCAATAGCATCTCTTTCATGACCGGGTTTCATTTTGAGAAGTTCTTCATATTTTTTTTTAAGAAGAGATTCTTCGGGCAACAGTTCAAAATATTTACGTTTATTGTTGTTTTTGAAAAAAGGCTGACTTTTTATTTCTTCCATTTTTTCCCGAACAATCTCATAGACGGTGTCGAGATAGGCGGTGATCCTTTTCGCTCGACCGTCCTCGGCATTTCTGGGTATTTTGACATAAGGAAGGTTGAACTTTAAGGAGTAATATTTGCGAATTTTCTCCAGTAATAGGTCGTCTACCAGTGAAATAACCGAAGAAATACCCAAAGGCGCTACACGGATGGGTGTGTCAACCGAGTGCCCGGTTCCCATAACAGGAATGTGAAACGTGTGAAAATAATCTGTCATATTGATTACCAGCGCAAGAGAATCGAACCGTAAGTCAAGCCTGCGCCAAAGGCATCGAGCAGAACGGTTTGCCCGCTTTTAATTGTTCCGTTTCTCGCGGCCTCATCCAGAGCCGTTGGGATCGTTGCAGCAGAAGTGTTGCCATACCTGTCTACGTTAATCAGAACTTTTTCCATAGGAAGATTCAGGCGATTGGCAACGGCTTCTATGATTCGACGATTGGCTTGATGAGGAACAAACCAATCCAGATCCTTAACCGTCATCTGGTTTTTCGTTAATGCATAATTGGCGAAATCAGATAGCGTTTTTACAGCAATTTTGAAGATCTCTTTACCTTTCATTTTAAATTTATTGAGTTTCTGAGAGTATCTCTCAGGTGTTACCTCCATATTTGAGCCACCCGCCGGCATATGAAAAAGCTCCCAGAGATTTCCGTCCGAAAGCATATGGCTGGACAAAATCCGTTGAGTCGAGTCGGCCGGGACCTGTTCGACGATAGCCGCTCCTGCCCCGTCTCCGAACAAAATACAGGAATTGCGGTCTTCCCAGTTGAGAAATGGGTTAAGGACTTCGCCGCCCACAACCAAGGCCGTTTTTACCTGTCCTGTCTGAATAAACTTTTCAGCAGTTGCCAGCCCGTAAATAAATCCCGAACAGGCCGCATTAATATCCATGGCCCAGGCTTTGTTAGCGCCAATCTTATGTTGAAGCCAACAGGCGGTGGATGGAAGCAGCGTATCGGGTGAGCAAGTGGCATAAATAATTTGATCTATGTCTTGCGGCGCCCTTCCCGCCATTTCCAGGGCTTTTTGTGCCGCTGAAAAACCCAGGGAGGAATTTTGCTCGGCAGGGTTTTCAACATCTGAAATCCTTCGCTCTCGAATTCCGGTTCTCTCACGAATCCAAGTGTCGCTGGTTTCAATTCCTAATTTTTCAAGCTTTTCAACAATACCGGCATTGCTGACACGATTTTCAGGGAAAGCTGATCCGGTTCCCGTGACCCTTGCTCCAAAATTCATAAGTTTTACACTTTAATCTTTCGCTCTAATTTAGTATTTCCTTTACTCGTTGTATTTACTGAGTATCACTGCTGCGTTTGTCCCTCCAAACCCGAAGGAGTTGGTCATGGCGAATTTGACATCCGTCTTCCGGGCGGTGTTTGGAACGTAATCGAGATCGCAATCCGGGTCCGGATTATCAAGGTTTATTGTCGGCGGAATAATGCCATCATGAATGGTAAGCGCTGTGAATACGGTTTCAATTCCACCGGCGCCCCCTAAAAGATGGCCGGTCATGGATTTGGTGGAACTGACTGCCAGTGAGTGTGCGTTTTCCTTGAATACAGACTTGATGGCCTGTGTCTCGTAAACATCATTAAGCTGCGTTGATGTGCCGTGGGCATTGATATAATCCATGGCGTTATAAGAAATTCCCGCGTCATCAATGGCTGCAGCCATGCACCGTGCAGCGCCTTCGCCGTCCGGAGCAGGCGCTGCCATATGAAACCCGTCTCCGCTCATACCATACCCGCAGATTTCAGCATAAATTCTGGCGCCTCTTTTTATTGCGGCCTCGAGCGTTTCCAGTATAAGAATTCCGCATCCTTCACCTACGATAAAACCATCACGGTCACGGTCAAAGGGACGAGATGCTTTTTCAGGCTCATGGTTCCGGACAGAAAGGGCTTTCATGGCATTGAAACCGGCAATGCAGGTGGGTGTGATAACAGATTCCACACCACCGGTTATCATGGCATCGGCGTCGCCTCTCTTAATGATTTTGTATGCATCCCCGACCGCATGTGTGCCTGAAGCACACGCGGTTGCAATGGATGAATTGGGTCCCTTGGCACCTAAATAGATGGAAATCATACCCGGAGCCATATTCCCGATCATCATGGGAATAAAAAACGGTGTTACCCGTTTGGGTCCTTTTTTTTTCAGTATCTCGGCAGTATGTTCGAGTATCTGAAGTCCGCCCAGACCGCATCCGGTGAGAACACCGACCCTGTCTCGGTTGGCATTGTCTATGATTAACCCTGAATCTTCCAGGGCCATTCGGGATGCCGCAACAGCATAGGCTATAAACGATTGAATGCGTTTTGCTTCTTTTTTAGGAAGGAAATCATCCGGATGAAAATCCTTGACTTCTCCGGCAATTTGAGTGTCAAATTCGGATGCATCGAACCGGGTTATCTCGCCGATTCCCGATTTGCCTTCACACAGTGCCGTCCAGGTCTCTTCAACGCCGATACCCAGTGGCGTTACAAGCCCCAAACCCGTAATAACGACCCGCCGGTCCAAAAAGGTCTTGGTATCAACCATAATTGTATCGTCCCGAAAATTTTATCCCGCCACAAGCGGGATCCAAGTCACAAGTCTTTTAATGGCAATCAGTTTATTGTTTAATTAAATTTTTCCAATTGGCCCTGCCCCCTCATGCTCTGCAATGGCATACGGAGCAAAGCCCCAGTGGCATCTGTCTATGTCTGTAAGCGTTCACAGATTTTCTAAAATCCCAAACTCCAATCACCAGTAATCAATGACCTAAATATCTTTCTAATTCGTTTGCCTTTCTTTAAGATCATAAGGTCCCTCCCTGCTAAATAAATCGGAGATTTAATGCAAAGCATTATTTAACAGGGTAAATGATTCGGGATTTGTTATTTGGAATTTCCAGTACCCACTGCTCCGTTAACGGATACCGATTTTTAGATCCACCGGATACGCCGGAATTTCGATTTTATTAATGTGCATCAATATAATCGAAAG
>JASFLX010000054.1:0-13772 GCA_050117895.1 Desulfobacterales bacterium
TGTGAGACAAACGCTTCCAAAAGCTCCTTTTCATTAAAGGGATCGAAATAACTGATGTGAAGGGCCCCCTGCTTGAGCCATTTAATCTCTTGGAGGGGCGATTGACGTATACGAAGAATGATATCCGCCGTGGATAAAAGAGTCTTGCGCTCAGTAGTAACTGTAGCTCCCGTCGCCGAATAATCCGCATCATGATATCCGATGGGTTCTCCCATACCCGATTCAATTTCCACCTCTGCACCTTTTTTTACGAGGGTTTTCACATCACCGGGAATCAGGGGGACCCGGGTTTCTCCGGAATGGTATTCTTTAGGAACGGCAATCTTCACGTGTTGCCTCCCGACATTTTAACCCTAAATGATCGTAAACAAAATGGATAGAACAGAAAAACACCCAGACTGCTGAATTATCTAATACAGTATATACTACAGCGTGGTTTAAAGCTCAAGGAAAAAGATAAACGCATATACAACTTTGTCAAGAATTTTTTGGAGTTACAAAGACAAAATGTACAAAAGAGCATTATGCCTTTTATTTCTTTCGTTGCATGGCGTTGCGTTCTGATATAAGTTCGGTAAGAAGCTGATGAATGGTCCAGTTTTCCGACGTAGGCGTTAAGGTCGCCCACAGCGTATTCTTCATGCCGGTTTTTTTGCACACCCTCATCAGGCTGAACAGCTCTTTTTTCAAAATACCGGAAACAATAACCGCCCTTGGAAGTTGTGAAGATTCTCCCTCACCCTCACCATCGGAAAGTTTCAGAAGATCGGAAAGTACGGTAGAGGACTGGTTTTCGGATACCCAGATTTTTGAAACATTGCTGAGACCGACCATTTTCAGGACTGCGTTGAAATTGGACTGTGCAACCGTTGAGAACCCACATAACAACAGTTTTTGGGGACCGTATAACGGTTTGTCAGATGGTTTAATTCTTTCAAATTTGGCCTCCGTCATGAGACGTCTCCTTTTTTGGTTTCCGGTTGAAAAATACCATATTCCAGCTCAGGAAGTGCCGCTCGCCCTAAGGTTTTTCAGCCACATGGACAACGGCGATTCCGTTGGTCAGTCTCCGATAGACAACCTGATGAAAACCAATGTCTCTCAAAAGCTCCGACAACGCTTCCGGCAGCGGAAACATTCTTATGCTTTCGGGCAACAGCGTATACGCCTGACGGGACCCCACTAAAATCTGCCCGAGAAGGGGTATCACATGAAAAGAATATACATCGTATAGCCATCGGAACACGGAAGCGGTTGGTTTAGAAAATTCCAGACACATCATTTTTCCACCGGGTTTAAGAATACGATGCATTTCTTGGAATCCCAACTCCATATGGGTCAAATTTCGTATTCCGAAGCCGACCATAGCCGCATCAAATGCTTCATCCGCAAATGAAATCGACTCTGCATCTCCCTGAATATACTCAATGCGGTTTCTTTGGTCGGGGCGATTGTGTTTGACACGTCCGACCTGCATCATTTTACGGTTGATGTCGTAAATGATAATTTTACCGGAAATATCGACGGATCTGGCCGCCAATACGGCGAGATCTCCGGTGCCGCCGCAGACGTCAAGCAGCCGGTCACCGGGTTTCAGATGCATCATTTTAATGGCCCTTCTTTTCCACAGGTAGTGGATGCCGAAACTCAGCAGTGTGTTCATGAAGTCATATTTGGAGGCGACCGTGTTGAAATGCCGCATGGTTCGGCCGACTTTCTCCGTTTTGGGAATTTGCTGAAAGCCAAACGGAACCGTCTCTTGCCGATCCGGATGAGTTTTTGGCCGACCTTGCTCTGTTTCCTGTTTATACCAGATGTTTTTATCTCGTATCATCATTTAGACCCACTTTTGCCGGACTGTAAAATCATGAGAATATGTGTCAAAGATTTTAGTTTGTTGGTTATCCAGCTTTCACCGGTAACGGGTTGGTTCCGTCATAACGTATCGCTTGGGCGAAAAAGGATAGCCAGATTTAGTTTTTGATTAACATGCATTTAACCTAAACAATACTGCATATCAGAAGGCGGCTGAAGGATCAAGCATATGAAAAGAAATATTAAAACCTCCCGTAGATTATGTACTTAATCAACTCAGATATCCGGAATATCCTTTGTTCACGGCAATTACCGGGATGTAAGATTGCTTTTGACCTACGGCTAAAATCCGTGACGGCGTATGATGGGCTTTGCCGAAATCCTTCACTCTCTCTATCCGAAGATAAACTTGATAATTTGTTAAATTATGTTTATATTAAAATTTATAATATTTTTTTGCCAGCAATATTCATTAACTAATTGAAATTCCGATATTTTTCGAGAGAGGAACTATAAATGATTGAATTCATTTACCAGACGTTGGCCAGGTTGGGTTACAGCCATCCGCTGCATCCCGCCATGACACATATCCCAATGGGAATGATCATCGGCGGATTTTTATTTGCTGTCGGTTCTGTGGTGATGAAAAATGATGACCTGGCTATAGCAGCACATTTTAGCTATGCTCTGGCACTTATCTTTGTTTTGCCCACCATGATATTGGGTTACATGGACTGGCAATATAAATTCGAGGCGGAATGGAATGGTTTGATCTTGACAAAAATCATCTTGGCACTGATATTGACCGGTATGCTCGTTATTACCTTTTTTTATGGAAAAAATGTGAAAGTTGATTTTAAAAAGAAATTGATCCTTTATGGAATTTGTTTTGCCATTGCCATGGGTCTGGGATTCATTGGTGGAGAACTTCAATACGGATAATGCTGAAAGACAATAGAAAAGACATTTGATGTTTAAAAGCGTGACAAGTTACTGTTACTGTGTTTTTAAAAATTATAACGGACAACAGGATTGGAGCAAAAAATGAAAAAGAATATGTGGGTCACCATTATTTTTCTGTTGGTTGTTTTGAGTACCGGTTTGTGCCTTGCCGTTTCAAATGGCTATGATAACAAGATTGCTGTTGAAAATATTGTGTTCGAGTGGAAACTGTCGGGTGAAACCATTCACATCCGACTGGCTGCAAAAACAGAGGGATGGGTGGGGATCGGTTTTAATCCGAGCACGCGGATGAAAGACGCTAATTTTATCATCGGGTACGTGAAAAAAGGGAAGGTTAAAATTACCGACCATTACGGAACCACCGAGCGGCAACATGAAAAAGACACCAAATTGGGCGGTCAGAAAAATGTCGAAGACATCGCCGGCAAAGAAGAGAACGGTGTCACTGAGATTACATTTTCCATTCCTTTGGATTCGGAAGACCCCAAAGATCGTCCCATATGGACAAATCAGGATAATATCGTGCTTTTGGCCTATGGGGCCGGGCGCGACAGCTTCAGAGCAAAACACCACTTCAAGACCGCGCTCAAGGTCAACTTGACTACGGGCGAGTTTTCAACAATGTAATAATTATGGTGATCGTCATGTCCGGTAGTATGAAGAAGGCCCTTGCTTTCTGTTTCATTGCGGGTATCATCTTTTTCATGTCCGGTATAAATTGGGCAGATCTGGGTAACCGTTCCACCGAACCTCTTCATCAGAAACCGCCCGCAACGCCTATGGCCCACTCCCATCATGCCATTTCTGCAAAAGATGCCCAGGACGCCGAGCGTGAAACACCGGTGGGGGTGAAGGAACGTCTGGGTGAGACCCTCAACCTCGACCTGACATTTCGAGATGAAAATGACCGTGAGCTGAGGCTGAAAGATTTTTTAGAAAAACCCACACTGATTCTCCCTGTTTATTTTTACTGCCCCCAGGCCTGCAGTATGATGCTGGCCAGTCTGGCTTCCGCGATTAATGATGTGCCGCTGACCCCTGGAGAAAATTATCAGGTACTGGCCATCAGTTTCGATGAGCAAGAAACACCGGAGCTGGCCAGGGAGGCAAAAAAAAACTATTTAAAACTGATCCAAAAGGATTTTCCGGAAGATCAATGGAAATTTCTGACCGGCGACCGCAAAGCCATCCATGGGCTTTTGCACGGACTGGGATACCGTTTGAAAAAAACAGGACCGCACATGTTTATCCACCCGAATGTCATGGTGGTCCTGTCTCCCGCCGGTAAGGTCATTCGCTATCTGTACGGCATATACTTTTTACCTTTCGACATTGGCATGGCCTTGACCGAAGCTTCCAAGGAAACCCCCCAATTGTCGATCCGGCGGGTGTTGACCTATTGCTTTGATTATGATCCGAAGAAAAAGACATACGTATTCAAAGCATTTCGGATTGTTGCCGTTACAATTATTCTGGTGCTGGCCGTGTTTTTGTTTTTTTTACTTCGGAAAGGAAAGCATATGAAAGCTGTGACCGGAAGCCATGATCAAGGGAAAACACCATGACGGATGCACCCTCATATTTAGAGACCCCGTCTTCTCCAAAGCTGAAGGGTATCTGGGTCTGGTTGTTGACTACCGACCATAAGCGCATCGGCCTCATGTACTTGATGGCTGTTTTGTTCTGGTTTAGCATTGCTGTTGGATTGGGGCTTCTCATCCGGGTGGAATTGATGACGGTCGGAGAAACCATCATGTCCGCCGAAACGTACAATGCCGCATTTACCCTTCATGGCGTGATCATGATTTTTTTGTTTATCATTCCCGGGATTCCCGCCATTCTCGGTAATTTTCTGCTGCCCATTCAAATCGGCGCGAATGATGTCTTTTTCCCGAAATTAAATCTGTTCTCCTGGTACATCTATATCATTGGTGGTGTTTTTGCGATCATTTCTTTGTTTACCGGGGGACCACCGAACACAGGATGGACATTTTATGTTCCGTTTAGTGTGCAAACAGAAAGGGGCGTCACATTTACGGTATTGGCGGCGTTTATCCTGGGTATGTCTTCCATGTTGACAGGGCTGAACTTTATCACCACCATTCATCGCCTGCGAACGCGGTTGATGGGCTGGCTGCAGATGCCGCTCTTTTCCTGGTCGATTTATGCCACGTCGTGGGTTCAACTTCTGGCAACGCCCATTCTTTCGATTACTCTGCTTCTTATCGTTATTGAGAGAATTTTTGGTGTAGGGTTGTTTGATCCGAACAGAGGAGGGGATCCCATATTGTATCAGCATCTGTTCTGGATGTATTCCCACCCGGCCGTTTACATCATGATCCTGCCGGCCATGGGGATAATTTCGGAAATTATGCCGGTGTTTTCTCGAAAGGCCATTTTTGGGTATAAGGGTATTGTCGCCTCATCCCTGGCCATTGCCGTCGCGGGCTCTCTGGTATGGGCGCACCATATGTTCACCAGCGGTATGAGCGACACGGCGGTCTTCGTCTTTTCCCTGCTCACCTTTGCCGTTGCCATCCCCAGTGCGATCAAGGTGTTCAGCTGGGTGTCGACCCTGTATAAAGGCTCCATCGTTATGAGTCCGCCCCTGTTTTTTGCTTTGTGTTTTATCTACCTTTTTTCCGTAGGGGGGTTGACCGGACTGGTCCTCGGTGCTGCAGGAACCAATATCCATGTTCACGACACCCATTTTGTGGTTGCGCATTTTCATTTCGTAATGTTCGGAGGAACGGCGTTTGCTTTTTTCGGCGGGCTGCACTTCTGGTGGCCCAAGTTATTCGGACGAATGTACAATTTTAAAAATGCTTACATATCCGCGGTTCTTCTGACCGTCGGTTTTGTCCTTCATTATATTCCCATGCTCATTTTGGGTCTCCAGGGAATGCCCAGGAGGTATTTTAATTATCTTCCTCAGTTCGAGACCGGAAATTTTTTTGCCGGAATCGGTGGGTTTCTCATGGTTGCCGGTATGGCTTTCATGTTTATTAACCTGTTGCACGGCTTGTTAAAAGGAGAACGTGCGCCGGCAGACCCGTGGGGAGGCACCACACTGGAATGGGCGATTCCATCTCCACCGCCGCTGCATAACTTTGCCGATCCACCCCGAGTAAAACCGTATCCATACGATTTTTCCGATGTGAAAAAGAAAAAATCGGCACATGGGCAGGTGTAACAAACTATGACGGTAGAAATGGCTTCATCGGATAAGGTGGGCGTTAAATTGGGCATGTGGCTGTTCCTTTATACGGAAATCATGCTGTTCGGCGGACTGTTTGTTCTTTATGCTGCTTACTATACCCGATACACGGCTGATTTTATCCAAGGGGGCAAATCTCTCGATCTTTTCATGGGAGCATTCAATACCATCATACTTTTGGCCTCCAGTTTTACTGTTGCAGGATCCATTACCGCGATTCGGCGACAAAAAAAAAAGATGGCGCTGGGGATGGTTTTTACTTCGATTAATTTTGGATTGCTGTTTCTTGTAAACAAGTATTTTGAATGGGGCCATAAATTCGAGATTGGAATATATCCCGGATCCCAAACGCTGGAACAAGCCGGCCATGGGAAAAGTATTTTTTATGGGTTATACTATGTGATAACCGGACTCCACGGGCTGCACATTGTCATCGGGGTGACCCTGCTTTCGATCAGTTTTTATTTTATTGCGAGTAACCGCGTAGATGCGGAGCGTTATGCGGTGCTGGAAAATTCAGGATTATATTGGCACCTGGTCGATTTGATTTGGATTTTCATTTTTCCTTTGTTTTACCTGGTATTGTAAAACAGAGAGACCGCAATGCATTAGCACGAGGAGTTGTGGGTGGACGATAATGGTGTCGAACATATTTTGAGTTATCCCAAACTGGTTGCCGTTTTATGCGTGTTGTTCGGACTTACGGCGGTTACCATCGTCGTATCACGCATCGAACTGGGTATACTCAATATATGGATTGCGATTTTGATTGCATCGATAAAAGGCAGCGTTGTGCTCCTTTTTTTCATGCATTTGAAATATGAGTCCCGATTATTGAAGATGACATTTGTTGGAACCGTCGTATGTTTGTCCATACTGATCGGATTCATTTTCTGGGATATTTCTTTTAGGTAGTATCCATCCATAAATGAGGATTTTTGTTCAAGATCAAGGCATGTGAAAAAAATAACCACAGGCATATGTTTAATATTCCGAGGATTATTTTTTGAACATAACGCAGAGATTGAGCAAAAAGACTATTTATGGGTGGACACTAGGTAGAGATTATGATTACAGCGCCCAACCCCGTAGCGGGGGTGGATCAGGCATTCTATTATATTCTGGGATTTTCTCTGGTGCTCCTGGTGGGAATAACTATCACCATGGTCCTGTTTGTGGTGAAGTACCGTCGCAGTAAACACCCGGAACCGTCCGATATCCGGGGAAACTGGAAGCTCGAAGTCGTGTGGATCGTCATCCCGTCGATCATTGCATTATCTATGTTCTATTTTGGATGGTCTTCCTATACCGGCCTGAGAAATGTGCCCGAGGATGCCATTGAAATTGAAGTGATCGCCCAACAGTTTTCATGGCTTTTCGTGTATCCCAATGACAAAGAAACGGAAAATGATTTGGTGGTCCCTTTGGGTGTGCCCATCAGATTGAATGTAACATCCACGGATGTTTTGCACAGCCTGTATATTCCGGTCTACCGTATCAAGGTCGATGCGGTTAACGGCCGGTACAATTATGCATGGTTTCTGCCGGACAAACTCGGGTCCTTTTTCGTTCAGTGTACGGAATTCTGCGGTGTCGGACATTCGGAAATGAATGCAACGCTCCGCATCGTTCCCATGGTTGAGTACGAACAATGGCTTGAACAAGATGAAGAAGACGAATAGTATGACGGTTGATGCCATCTCCGCTTTGAGCAGTCATTTATTTATTGCTCGAACCAATGATTGGTTTCGTCTGGTTAAGCTTCGGATCAGCCTGATGAATGCTGTTTCGGCGTTGGCCGGTTATGTAGTCTTTCGCCCATATATTGGGTGGGATTTGATTGCGACGGTGTCGAGTGTGTTTGTTCTGGCTTGCGGATCGGCAGCGTTGAATAATTACCAGGACCGAAACCGGGATGAATTGTTCTCACGAACACGGGAACGCCCGCTGCCCAAACAGCTTATATCTGGCCGGTATGCCCTGGTCATGTCCATAATCCTGATGATCATTGGACTGGGGGGCCTATTAAGGGTTCATTCGATGGGTTCACCGGTGCTTTTGGGAGTGTTGGCTGTGATACTCTACAATGGCGTTTACACACCGTTGAAGTCAAAAAGCGTTCTTGCCATCTTACCGGGCTCAATTTGCGGAATGCTACCTCCGTTAATCGGCTGGACCGCAGCCGGCGGAAACATTTATATTTCACAAATTCAGGTTTTGATGGCCGCAATCGGCCTATGGCAGCTGCCTCATTTCTGGCTGATCATTTTGTCCGGCAATGAGGAGTATCGTCACGCCGACATGCCGAATATGCTGAGGCTATTTTCAATTGATCAGTTAAACCGGATCATGTTTGTATGGGTCCTGGCGTTTGCCTGTGTGTCCATGGTTTTGCCGATGTTTCAACTTATTATAAATTCCTGGTTAAAGGGGTTGCTTGCTCTTTACCTGATGATGCTGGTCTTGTTTTTCGCTCATGTGTTATTCTTTCGTCATAAAGCTCCTGGCTATTCATTTTTATTTAAATCCCTAAACATCTCCATGGGCACTGTTCTTCTGGTCACCATAGCGGATCGGCTGTTTCTGCGAATGTGAAAACAATCCGGTCATTTTTGCTGCAGCCCATTCGTCCTTAAGGAGGCATAAGCGTTCACGGGTTCAAAGTTTTACGGTTAGAGATTCTCGGCTCAAGTTACAAGTCTGAACCGTGAACCTCTGAACCCTCAACCGGAGACGGTTATGAGGAGGTCTTATGAAAATTGCAATTTCATCAAGTGGCGGAAATTTGGATGAACAGGTTGATCCGGGATTCGGCTGCTGCCGATGCTTCATCGTAATTGATCCTGAAACCGAGGCCTTTTATGTTCTCGAAAACGAGGCTCCGGCCTCAAGCAGCGGTGCAGGGATCCAGGCCGCGCAAATGGTTGTTGCCGCAAGGGTTGACACAGTCATTACCGGAAAACTCAATCCCAATGTCACAGATGTTCTGGAAGCTGCCGGCCTGAATGTCTATCTCGGCGCCGCAGGAACCATACGAGATGTTTTGAAGCAATATCAAGATGGCCGGCTGATGAAGGCTTCAGACTCCTCGGTTGGAGACGACACGGGCACGGGGCCATGCAAAGGCCATGACACGGGTAGAGGTATGGGGCAGGGTGTGGGCCAGGGTATGGGACAGGGTCAAGGTATGGGTCGGGACGGCGGTTTTCGTGCAGGTCCCGGAGGATACTGCATTTGTCCGAACTGTGAGGAAAGGGTGCCCCATGAATTGGGATGCCCCTGTTTTGAGAATACATGCCCTAAGTGCGGTACGACGATGACCCGGGAATTGACTGACTAAAACTCCAAAATAAAGCCATCTATCTCTGACTCCAGCAATGCGGGACAGGCTTGGCCCATCGAAGATCCCGCATTGCGGGTAAGGACCAGGTTTTTCAGGGCAAAATAAATAAGGGGGCGTTTAACCGCTCCATGAATAATCCGCTTAATTTGGGGATCTAAAAGAAAAAATGTCCGAACGCTCAAATAAATATGGGGAAAGTAATGGAGAAAGGTGAAAAAGTTGCCGCTCTAGCGATTGGAATACATGTGGTTCTGTTTGGCATAAAATACATTTTTTCCACGCTTTCAGGCAGTATTGCATTAAAGGCCGATGCGTTTCACTCTTTATCAGATGTTGTGGCATCTTCTACGGTCTTTGTGGGTTTGATCATCGCCAAACGCAAAACAAAATCCTTTCCCTATGGGCTTTACAAGGTCGAAAATCTGGTATCTGTAATGGTTGCAATCGCTATCTTTTATGCGGGTTATGAAATCGTAATGGAAGCAACAAAAGATATGGCGGTCGAGCTGAAAAATATATGGGTAACCATTGCCAGTGTGCTGTGCGTAATCGCCATTACTTATGGGTATTCGCGATATGCAATCAAGGTCGGTACAGAGATTAACTCGCCAAGTTTAATCGCAGATGCCAAGCATATCGGCGTGGATATGTTTTCCAGTGCAATGGTGTTGATCGTACTTTTAACGAGTTTTGCCGGTGTCAACATGGACAGAATATCCGCTTACATAATCGTAGTCATCATTGCCTGGAGCGGCGGAAAAATTCTGATTGACGGTATCCGTGTATTGCTGGATGCTTCTCTGGACTATAAGACGCTCAGAATTGCTGAAAAGCTTATTCTTGACGAACCTCAAGTGATGGAGATCCAACATCTTATGGGACGAAATTCAGGGCGCTACAAGTTTATAGAAGCAGATATCTTCCTGAAAACCCATGATCTTGACAAAGCACATTTTACCGCCCACCGAATCGAGGCAAATATAAAAAGACAAATAAAAAATGTGGATCGCGTGCTTATTCACTATGAACCGAAGAAAAAAGAAAATTTCATTTATGCGGTGCCGTTGACAGAGGCTAACCAGCATCGCATCTCGCCTCACTTTGGAGAGGCTCCTTATTTTAGGCTCATCACCGTCAGAATAAAAGACAAGAAAGCAATCGATCAAAAAATAGTTGAAAATCCATTTACCCAAGTAGCGCACGGAAAAGGAATTTTGGTCGCTGAATTCTTGAACAAGCATCAGATTGACGTAATTATTACTCAGGAAAGTTTCGAAGGTAAAGGACCCTATTATGTATTTTCCAACGCCGCCGTGGAAAACTTACTTACAGAGGAGGAGACGGTGGATAGCGCTCTGGAGAGTATTGGAATTTTCTTTTAAAAAATGAGAGCGCACCTTAGGGCTCACTTGAAAATTATTTCATAGGATTGTTTTGAAAGATGAACGTCCAACAGATTAAAAGATTAACGTCCAACATCGAACATTGAACGTCGAACGTCGAATAATGATGTCGCTCCGCTCCTCAAATTATTCTAAAATCGAATGAAAAACAAACATTCAAGAGCTATTTCTTTTTCTTTTCAGCCTTTTTGATACTCCTAACAAAAATCTTAATCAATTCTTCTGTTTCCTCTAAAATATTATTTAGCAGTTCAGGTTTTTTTATTCAACATTCGATGTTGGACGTTCGATGTTGGACGTTCATTTTCTTCTTTATTACTTTCATTACCTAAAAGCATGAAGTTTATTTCATAATTTCAATTCATTTTCACCGCAACTCATTTTTTATCCTTTAATCAATAGTTACTTAAATCAGCTGGATACAGAACATTATTCGGTC
Source organism: Desulfobacterales bacterium (assembly GCA_050117895.1). Lineage (GTDB taxonomy): Bacteria > Desulfobacterota > Desulfobacteria > Desulfobacterales > UBA11574 > S5133MH16. The sequence continues at coordinate 11,181 of JASFLX010000054.1, forward strand.
CGTTTATATTCTGGCATCATATTTGCTGTTTTTTGTAGAATGTATTTGGGTGATAAAAATATTAGGCTATTGTTACTTCTATTCATTTTGGTGGGGAGCCTTTTGCTCTTATCCGGGAATGTTTATTCCCTGAATTTAAATGATCCGGTGGATAAATATTCTTTGAACACTTATACGTTTCCGTTGGCTAAAAAGAAATGCAATGATCATATTAACTTTACCGACAGTAGCAAAATGGCCGGTTCTTTTCCCTTGATTAACTTTAACAATTCCTGCGGATTCATGGACACTTTCAATCAGAGCCGGTTAAATTTCCCCATACAAGATATAGAAACTCGAAATTGTTTCAGTTTTACGGATGAGGTGCGTAAGTGTTTGATGACACGCCTTGTCGCCCTGACCATCAAGAATAAAATAGATATAAAAAACACACTGATCTGCAATCCGAATTTACTTCTCGCGTTCTATCTTCATGGGGAAGTTAACCCGGTATGGGTGACAAAAAACGGGTTGAACCATAAGGCGGTAATTCTCATACAGACTATTATTGAAGCAGACCATGAAGGACTTTTTTCCGAAATCTATCATCAGAAAAATATTTTGACCTTGCTGACGGATATTAAATTCAGCCTATTGTCAGATATGCTTGAACCTGCAAAGTCGGCAGAACTTGATATTCTCTTAACGGATGCTTTTTTATCATATGCATTTCATCTGTCTGAAGGAATCGTAGATCCTTATTCCAACAATTTGAATTGGTATATAAAAAAACCAAAGAGAAAGCTGGGAGAAATTTTTCAAACTGTGTTGTATGATAACAAGATGGAAGAATTTGTTTGTGCTCTGCAACCTCATCATTCCGGATATCTAAGATTAAAACAGGCATTATTAAAATACCAAAAGATAGAAAAGTCGGGTGGCTGGCATAAAATACCTGCCGGGGAGAAACTGCGAAAAGGTGATTATGGAATACGGATTGGCGCTTTGCGATCACGACTGACCATTTCAGGTGGTCTGACAGACTCAACCTGCACCAATCATGACTATTTTGATGAAGTTTTGGAAGATGGAATCAGAAGATTCCAGGCAAGACACGGGCTTAAGGTCGATGGAATTGTGGGATCAAAGACACTATTCGCACTAAACGTTCCGGTGGAAGATCGTATCAGACAAATCAGATTGAATATGGAACGTTGGCGTTGGCTTCCTCAAGACTTGGGAAACCGCCATATCATAGTTAATACGGCCGATTTTAAACTCAATGTTATTGAAAATGAACGAACCATAAAATCGATTAGAGCTATTGTGGGAAAAATGGAGCGACCCACTCCTGTTTTATCACGAAGAATAAGATATCTTGAATTAAACCCCTATTGGAATATTCCCCACACTATTGCGCTCAATGACATATTACCCTGTATTAAAGAAGACCCATGCTACTTGGCTGATCATAACATCAGGGTTTTTGAAAACTGGGAAGAAGATGCAAGGGAGTTGAACCCTGAATCTATTGACTGGGCTGCGATAACCAAGAAAAATTTTGTCTATAAGTTCCGCCAGGATCCGGCAAACTCAAATGCCCTTGGTCGGGTAAAATTTGTTTTTCCAAATGAGTTCAGCATATATTTACACGACACGCCGGCTCGCAACTTATTTAATATGACAAAACGCGCCTTTAGTTCCGGTTGTATCCGCATTGAAAAACCCATGGAACTTGCCGCTTACCTTTTAAAAAATAATTCAAAATGGAGTCTCGAAAAATTACTTGCTGCGGTCAATCGCAATAAAAGCAAAGCAATATTATTATCAGACCCGATAAAAATTTATATTCTTTACTGGACGGTCTGGGTTGACAAAGATGGAATTATTAACTTTAGGGATGACATATATGGAAGGGACCGCCGGCTGAATGTTGCTTTTAACCAAAAAGCGACGTCTCCAAAAGTATTATACGGAGAAATTTCAGCAAAAAAATATTTTTCATCCCGGATAACGCCAGTATCTAATCGGTCCAACATCAATATGAATAAAATTAGAGCACGGGTAATAACCCACCCCTCCCGCCTTTAACGCAGCTGCTGTCCGGCGCAATACCGGAAGACTAATATCCGGCAGTCGAAAATCAATGGCCTTGCCATGCATGTGAAGGCTGTTTTTAGCAACTCCTTTACGTCTCTGGTATAAATACTCATTTGTTCCAGGAGAACGATACCCTGAAACAATATGAAAAGGTTCTGATATGTTAAGCTTCTTTTTAATTGAATAGAGCGAATTCAATAGATTGATATCAATGGATTTAATTTCATCTGTCCGATGATCACGAAGGGCGTAATTGATATTTTTCAACGCCTTGAGTTGATACCTGCCTTGGATGTAATAACAAACTTCAAGACTTTCCTCCGTATGTGTGTTGTAAAAAGAAAGTTTCCGTTTCGGCGATAAAAAACGATCAGTTATCGCAATGGACGGTGTAGGGCATAAGCAGACCATAGCTGCTTGGGCTCCGAACTTTAAAAAATAACGGCGATCGACATCCATTTTTTTGATTACCTCGAGTTTTTTATTTTCTCCAACAAGTATTTAAAATTTAGG
>JASFLX010000055.1:0-13398 GCA_050117895.1 Desulfobacterales bacterium
GTTTTTTCTTTTTCTTTTGCTTTTGAATATTGTCGGGAAGGAATATTTTAGAGATTTTTCGTCCCTGGGCTAGGTTTACGGCCGATTTGATTATGGACTTCAGCTCTCTGATATTCCCCGGATAATCATAATTTAAAAGCAGAGTCATGGCGCCTTCTTCTATACCGGTATTTTTATCTTTACCCAGAAACTCATTCAAGAAATGGTTGGCCAGCAAAGGGATATCTTCTTTCCTTTGCCTGAGAGCCGGCAAGTGGAGCCATCCTCCTTTCAGGCGGTAGTACAAATCCTTTCGAAACTTCCAATTGGTTATCCGTTTTTCCAGGTCCTCATTGGTTGCGGCAATAAAACGGATATCTGTTTTCCGTGGGGTGTCTGTTCCGAGCTTTATATATTCTCCGTCCTGCAAAACCCTAAGCAGCTTTCCCTGAAGCGCCATTGGCAGGTTGCTTATTTCATCCAGAAACAGCGTACCCTTGTTTGAGTTCTCAAGATAACCCGTGCGATCTTTTTCAGCTCCTGTGAAAGCTCCCTTTGTGTGTCCGAAAAATTCGGCATCAAAAAGGGAACCCGTAAGCGAGGCCATATTGACGGGAGTAAATACGGATTTTGACCTTGGACTGGCCGCGTGAACCGCTCTTGCCAGAAGTTCTTTTCCTGTTCCGCTCTCCCCGGTAATCAATATTGGGATATCGCTTGCCGCATGGAGTTCGGCCTCTTTTAATATTTTCAATACATCTGACGATCCGAAGATAATGGATTTGAAGGCATGTTCATGCAAAAGTTCCGGAAGGCGAGATCCCTTGCCGATGCCCGTAATATTAAACAGCCGCTTTCTTTCAAGCGCACGGTTGATGGATAAAACAAGATCATCCTTTTCAACAGGTTTCACAAGGTAATCATAGGCCCCTCTTTTCATGGCATTGACTGCAGTCCCCGCTTCATCAAGAGCCGTAATCATGATGCATTCGGTTTCAGGGCTGTTGTGCTTTATGACTTCGAGAACCTCCAGACCGTCCATGCCGGGCATAGATACATCGATCAAGGCAATATCATATGATTTGCACTGTTTAAAAACTGAAACCGCTTTTCTAGGGTCCTGTTCCAGTGTAATGGATGTAAACCCGGAAGTGATCAGAGCCCTTCTGATGCTTTTGAGAAAAGTTTGATCGTCGTCTATGGCGATTATTCGGTTTTGCAAGCGACCCCCCAATTCTTATCCAATATCCAATATCACTGTAAATTTACTCCCTTCTCCTAACTTACTTTCAACTTGAATACGTCCACCGATTTTCTCAATGAGATTATGGACAATATACATTCCGAGCCCGGTGCCTTCATCTGATGGGTTGGTCGTAAAAAAAGGATCAAATATTTTTTCAATGGTCTTTTCATCCATACCTCTGCCATTGTCGCTGACTTCAATAATCAGTTGATTTTCTTTTGAATCATCCATGGAAACCACCAGATCGACTCGTGAATTGTCACTAATCGGTTTATCAAAGGCATTTGCAGCATTGATCAAAAGATTAATCAAAGTCTGCTCCAGAGGTTTTCGGTCAATAAGCATCTCCGGTAAGTTCTCCGGAATGTTGACATTGAAGGTTTTTACGGTTTTTCTAATCTTGCTTCTGCAAAACGCAAGAACTTTTTCAAACATGGGTTTCAGGTCAATTTTTTCAATTGGCTTATCCTGGTCCGGCTTTGAAAATACTTTTAAGTCCTTAACAATGGATTTAATTTGCCTGGAGCCATATTGGATATTATCTAAAAGTTCAATAATATCTTCACGAAATTCAGCGTAGGGCATGTGCAATATTTCCAAATCCGGATGCTTTTCAGCATATTCATCAATTATCGGTATCACCGTATTAATATAATCCCTTAAAATCGGAATATTGACGGAAATATAATTGTTCGGATTATTGATCTCATGGGCAATCCCTGATACCAGTACTCCGATGGATGCCAATTTTTCACTCTGTATAAGCTGCCTTTCCATCCGCTTCTCTTCGGTAATATCGTGGATGCGAAAAATGGTGGCCTCAATATTGCCGCTATTATCGATTATCGGGTATAATGAAACTTCTTCGAATTGTTCGGGGTTTTTTAGACTTCGGCGCTGAAATTTCTGCTCCCTCCCCTCTGATACTGCCTCAGGAATTGTGCATCCATCACATATTTCGGTTTGGTTACCCAATCCCACAAAACAAGGTTTTCCGATGATCTGGTCAGGGTTTTTTATCGTATAATAATCCAGCGTAGGCCGATTAATAGTTTGAATGATTAGATCTTCTCCCAGGAGGATAAGCGGATCTGAGATTCCGTCGAAGATCGATTGGAGCATGGCCTTGCTTTTTCGAAGTTCGTCTTTTGTCCGCTTGAATTCGGAAATATCCTGTATCGTTCCAATCATTTGAATCGGTCTGCCGGCTTCATCGAAGATTACTTCAGCTTGTTCATGAACAATGCGTTCTCTGCCGTCCGCTAAAATGATACGATGATCGATACGGTATGGCTGATATTCATATAAGGCCTTATTAACAGATTGATTAACAAACTCTCTGTCTTCCGGATGTACGAAATTCAGAAAGGTTTCATAGGTGACTTCAAATTCCTGGGGTGCCCGTCCGAAAATTCGATATATCTCATCGGACCAATCCAATTCGTTGGCTACAATATTCCATTTCCAATTTCCCAAGTGAGCTATACGCTCGACCTGCGCAAGGCTTCCCTCACTTCGCTTCAGTTTCATTTCCGCCAGATTGCGTTCAGTTACATCTTCAAATGTCAAAAAAATCAACGGAATTTTATTCGTTTCTCCGGATATCCGTCGGGCGTTCAGTCTCATGATCCGCCGGCCGATATGTTCAAACTCATGTTCAACTTCATATCCGTCCAAAGTAGTATCCATGAAAAGGATGTGCTCAATCAGTTCTCGCAGCTTGGGTATATTCCATTGTCGATTGCCCAGCTCATATAATAATTGCCCATGGGTCTCTCGGGGGTTTATCTTGAAAACCTGATAAAAAGATCTATTGGCAAATATCACCCTTAAATCAGCGTCCAGCACCAGCAAGGGTTCACGAACTATGGCCACGATGGGTTCAGCATATTCACGAGTTTCTTTGATGGTTTTCTCTAACACGCCGATACGGCTGACTTGTTTTTCCAAATCCTTGAGCTTCTGCTCCAATTCTTCATATGTCGGTTTATCCGCCATTAACAAACTTCTCCAAATGCTCAGAAAAAATAAAGGCTCATATATTTTGGTTCAAATAAAAAACGGAGTTTGGGTCTTAAAGAGTCACATAAGGACTTATTGGATCAGGTTTGAAACAGACTCGTTTTCTTAAAAACCTCTAATGATATTCTGGAGATGCACTTAATAGCATGGAGGGACCGGCGTTGTAAATAGTTTTATGAAGAAAGTATGTGCGATTTGATTCGACGGGAAAAGGGGTATTTTATCGGGTGAAAAGGGGCTGAAGGGTTGTTTTGGGCCTCCGATTTTTTCATACCGTGCAAAGCCTACCATTTTAAAGCAACAAAAGGTGGCTTAAACAAAGCCACCTTTTGTCTGTAACATCCTATATTTATTTAACTATTCTATTTCAACCTAAATTTTACAAGCCTCGTATCGTCCGGATATACACGGCACTCAATCTGCAGCCACATTATGAGACCTTTGCATAACGCCCCCTTTTGCCCAATTTCTGCGTCAAACTCAAATTTTAATCCTCAAAATACTCAATGTATTCTTGCGGTTAAAATTTTCGTCTTCCTTGAACTTGAACAAAATTGAACATTTTTGAAAAGTCTCATTATAATACAGCAATCACTTGAGAACGAAGTAAATCCGGTCGAGACCAAGCTCCTAATAGGTTAAATTATCTTCGTTGGAGCTTCTTGCTTTGCCATGAGAACAATATCTCTTGGATTGCAAAGCTCTTTGGGCAGCTCCGCCACACGTCCGCAGGACATACAAGCAAAATTGATGTGTTGCAGTTTTGGTTTGCAGATATGTCTGGGATCTTTGTGTGCCAGGCCGCAATGGTCACAAACATAAGCGTCTGTTATTGCAACCGGATCACACAGGTGACCGCAGTCCTCCGTTACTTTTCCGCAAGTCTGGCATACATGAGTTTTATTTTCCATAGTAGATTTCCTTTCAATTAATAAAATTTTCAACAAAAACAACATCCATCTCAATAGGCCTGTTGAAGCAAGCTTATATCTAACTGTACTTAAAAGAAATTATTTCAAAATCCATGCCAGACGCAACAAACTTCCCATTGTTAATTTAACTTTAATTTCAATATGTTACCAGTGGGATCTAACTTCCTTGACAGGAAAAACAAAACCAATAGAGATACAGTGAAACACAACTGTCTCATGATACATATACCTAAACTAAGCGTTTTAAATTTTAAAAGGGGATTAAATATCTCTTAGCATCAAAGGCACCGATCCAGAGCGCGAACCAGCATTCGCATATGACTTTTCTCGGCCTGGGCAATGGATAAAAAGCTGTCCCGGACCGTCTGATCTTTTTCTTGCTCGGCCATGGTTTTGTATAGATCAAAGGCAGCGTATTCCATATGAATGGCCAGTTCTAAAATTCGCAGACACGCGTTTTCCTCAATATCTTTAAGGTATGCCATTGCGTTTGCAAGGCTTTCCCCACCTTCAAGGATTTCTCCTTTAAGGCTTTCATAAAGTTGGTCAAAGGCCATGGGAGTGCTTTCCGTTTTTTTCCAGAACCCGTAAACGGTTCTGGCATGTGCGATTTCCGCCTTGGACAACTGCTCCAAGGTAGGAATAATCGGATCAACCGCAAAGTTTTTTAGAATATGAGTATAAAATCGCCAGGCCCCTTTTTCCAAATCCATGGCGGTAAGCAAAAGTTCCACAGGTTTTTTGGTTTTATCAAAAACCTGTATTTTGGGAAATCCTTTCAGGGTCTTGCCTTCCCAGGAGAGGATCCCTCCTTCCAGATTGTATATTGTTTTTTCAGTAATACCTTCTTCAGAAAACATGGATGCTGCAGCCACAGAGCGACCACCACTGTGGCAGTAGAAAATAACATCTCTGTCAGCAGGCAAATCGGAAAAATCGGATAAGAGTTCATTCAAGGGAATAAACTTGGCCCCCGGAATGTGACCTTTTGTATATTCATCCGGCTGCCGGACATCCACAATCAGATACTCCTTTTCCTTGTGGGATTTGATAAACTGCTTCAATTCTGGGGTCGTGATATCTTCAAATTCCGAATCGTACATTTTTTACCTCCTCTCAGATATACCTTTGCTTCGGCCATACCATCGCGAAATCACCTCAGGGGCAATACCCATAACATACGCTGCAATAACCAGTTGGTTGATTAACGTGGTTTTCAATATGCCAACGTTTTGCCATCGGCGGGGCGATGTGGAAACAGGTATGGGTAAAGTGATGATTTCCCCTTGTTTTTGCAAACGCCGAATCAGTTCAACATCTTCCATTATCGGAATATCCGGAAATCCTCCCAAACAATGAAAAAGCTTGGATGAAAGGAAAATTGCCTGGTCGCCGTAAGGCATTCTCAAAAGTCGGGACCGCCAGTTTGCAAGACGCTCAATAAGCCGAAGACCCGGGGTAGGGGAATTGATCCGAAGTTCGAATGCGCCGGCAACCATTTTAGGTTGTTTGAAGCTGTTAATAATAAAGTCTTCAAATTTTTCGGGCAGTCGTGTATCGGCATGAAGGAAAACAAGCACATCACCGGCGGCTTGAGCGGCGCCCCGGTTCATTTGACGAGCCCGTGGCGGGGTGCTGGTGAAGACTCTTGCCCCCAGTGATTTTGCAATCGACACGGTATCATCATTACTTCCCCCATCAATTACAATGACTTCTTTTTTATCGCCTGGACCGATACTTTCTATGGTTTTTGAAATGTTATGGGCTTCGTTTATGGCCGGTATGATAATGGAGATACGATTGGGATTAAAAACAGTGGGATTGGTATGTCGTGATTCCTCCCAGATCCTAAGATCCTCAGGATGATCTATATCTTTTAATACGTCCAATAGCGTAAAACTCAATCCTGAATGCTTTGCGATTTTTAGTGTTTTTTCGAGAACATCACCTGCTCCCCAGTTTATTTCCTTAAACAAATCAGGGATGGCTCGTGACAGAGAATTGTTTTGCACTCCAATCAGATAGTAGCCGCCGTCTTCGGCCGGACCCAGCACCAAATTTTTTAGTTTAAGGGCGTCAAACGCTTTTTGAATGATACCATTTGTTATATCCGGGATATCGGTACCGATAGTCACAGCCTTAATTGCCCCGGCTCGAAAGGCATCTTCCAAAGAATGTTTCATGCGCAGTCCAAGATCACCACTACCCTGGGGGCGATACTCAAAATCCCGGCCGAGCCAGCTTTGCATTAGATTTTTATCCCCACCGTGATAACGGATCTCAACGCTTAATTCTCGTCTTATTAATAAACTTTTTACCTGTGACAGCGTGTGTTCCGTCATTTTGCGCTGAAGATCTGCAGCCCCTTCTGCTCCTAGCAGAGGAATAAGTCGGGTCTTGGTTTTTCCCGGTTCCGGATAACGGGTGAAGATAATCAAATGGTCTTTGAAATTTATTGGCATTTTCCTGAAATGCTTTGTTAGAAGAGTACATTGCAAAATGAACGATTTCAGTCTATTTGATGTTTCTTACGCTTACGCCACAAGGTTGCCGGATCGATACCCAGAACCCGAGCCGCCTCTTCGATTGATTCGGTATGTAATAACAGTTCTTTGATATGAGACTTTTCAGCTTCTACGAGAGTTTGTATTTTAGCTTTACTGGAAGTTTTGAAATGTAAATCGTGCATTTTGCAAGAAAAGCGGCTTGCAAAATGCACGACTTCAGCTGTAATATTTCCAAAATTTACATCTTTTTATTGGAAATAAAAGGGGCTTTTTATTAATTCAGAACCAGATCAACTATTTCCTTTAATTCATTTATTTTGATGATATCAATATCCTTTTTAATATCTTCCGAAATATCTTTGATGTCGGCTTCGTTTTTTGCGGGAAAAACAACTGATTTTACTCCGGCCCGGTGAGCCGCTAAAACTTTTTCCTTTACTCCCCCCACAGGTAGAATTCTGCCGCTTAATGTCAATTCTCCTGTGAGAGCAACATTTCTTTTACATGGCCGGTCTGTTATCAAAGATATAAGAGCTACCGCGATGGTCAGGCCGGCTGAAGGACCATCCTTGGGAATCGCACCTGCCGGTACATGAATATGGATATCATATTCTTCGAATATATTATCGGAAATATTTAATAATTCGGCATTACTTCGGATATAGCTCATTGCCGCCTGAGCAGATTCTTTCATCACATCACCCAGTGAACCGGTTAAGATAAGATTCCCCTTTCCTTTCATCTTCGCAGCCTCGATGAAAATGATCTGACCGCCCGCCTCAGTCCATGCCAGGCCTGTTGCCACACCTATTCTTTCTTTGGCTTCAGAGACTTCAAAATAAAATTTTCTGGGACCCAGCAGGTTCTCCACCATTTCGGGAGTTATCGTTTTCGGCTGGTTTTTATTTTTATCGCTCAAGACTTCCCGGACAATTTTACGGCAAATGGACGATATCTGGCGTTTAAGATTTCTCAATCCTGCTTCTCTTGTGTATTCCCTGATGATTTTGTGGATTGCCTCTGAAGTAAAAACAGGCGGATTATCCGAAAGACCGGCGTCCTCTATTTCTTTGGGTATTAGGTAGTTAGAAGCAATTTTTTCTTTTTCTTCTTCCGTGTACCCCAAAAGGGTAATAACCTCCAGCCGATCCAGAAGCGGGCCGGGAATCAGATCAAGGGCATTGGCCGTAGCGATAAACATCACCCGTGACAGATCAAAGGGAACATCCAGATAATGGTCGACAAAATGAGTGTTCTGTTCCGGATCCAGAACTTCCAGCAACGCAGCGGCAGGGTCTCCTTTGAAGTCACGACCGATTTTGTCGATTTCGTCAAGCATAATTAACGGGTTCTTGGTTTCCGCACGTCGAATTTCCTGGATGATTCTGCCGGGTAATGCACCCACATAGCTTTTACGATGTCCCCTTATTTCAGACTCATCCTTCATTCCGGCCAAAGACATGCGTACGAATTTTCGTTCCAGGCTCCGGGCAATAGACATCCCCAGAGAAGTTTTCCCGGTACCGGGTGGTCCGGCAAAACAGAGAACAGGACCTTTGGGCTCCAGCCGAACTATTTTCTTGAACAGTGCTTTCTGGATCGTGGATCTGATCTCATCAAGCTTCAATGGTTTTGTCAGGTAGTGGTATGATCCCTTTTTCATGGCTTCAATGGCCGTGGACACCGTGGCGTATCCGGTGATGATAATCACTTCCGTGGCTGGATTAATATCCTTTGCTTTTTCCAGGACCGCCATACCATCGACTTTTCGCATTTTAAGATCAGTTACAATGACATCAAAAGCGTTTTGTTCCAGAAAACTCAGGGCTTCAACTCCACTGGCAGCGGTATTGACCCGATAACCATCTTTTTTAAAAACATGCTCCAGATTCTGACGAGTAATTTTTTCATCATCCACAACCAAAATTTTATGCTGGCGGGACATCTTTAATATTCTGACTGCAAGATGTTCGAGAATCCGATCTTTAATCTGAGCCAGTCCATAATGTTCTTCATTCAAGATGGATTCCGCCCGTTTAATATCAAGATTGTCATCGGTCATTTTATTCCAGGGAAGGCTGACCAGATAATCGATATAATTTATACCGATGGTATATTCTGCACTGGAAGGACTGGTTTTATAAAGCCTTTCTATTTCTTTAAATGCCACTTTTTCTACCTGTTCCGGCATCTTAGATTTAATGACATTTTCTTTTAATTCATCCAGTTCTGATGACAGTTCCTCAATTTGTTCTTTTCCCCTTTTAAATATGCGCATGATCTTACCTCATTGGACTTTTTTCTGAATAAAACAGATTAAGATCAGACTCGCAACGGTTTTTTTGGAGGGATAAATACGGAACAGGGGTGACGTTACAACTTGCAATACCGCGATTCTTTTCTGCAATATATTATAACGGTCTATTTTAACTATAAAAATTATGGGTACTTAAAAAAACATTGCAAATTGTAACGGTTAAAGCCTGATCCTTCCTCACTCCGGATTTGCAGATAAAGACAATAATATCAATATGATATGGCAATGCTGATAATGGTGGCACGAAAGATGCTATATTTCATCAGCAAAGAGGAAAAAATTTTAACACATTTTTCAAAGGAGGAATTCAGCCATGTTTAAATTCAAAGAGACATTCGACAGATTAATGGCAGCTATAACTTTCGCCCAAGCCGGCGAACATGAAACAGCTCTGGATATTATGCATGACAAACCGGAAAAAAGAAGTCGGAAACGCGCTGATGTACGTATCCAGCGCAGGGAGGAAACCCGACCGAGAATGCGGATTTAGCAGTGCCGATGTGTTAGACTGCAAAAGGGGAAAAAAATGGAAAAAGTGTTATTGGCCATTGACGGAATTACACCTGATAGAAAAACATTTCGCTATGCGGTAGAACTTTGCAAGCGGATAAAGGCGGAATTAAAGGTTTTCCAAATTATCCGGCCACAAAATTACAGTAAATACCTTAAAGAAATGCGACAAAAGACCGACTATGCCCGGATATTCATCCAAGGGTCCATGGCGGCGGCGGCCTTTGCAGAGGTCGGCGAACACGAAAGTGCAAAAGAAATCATGGCCGAAGCCTCAGAGCAAATTAAGCGCCTTTTGTGGGAATCGCAAAAACAGGGTGTTCATTGTCACTTTTCAATGAAGCGGGGCAGCCCCGAAAAAGAGATTGTTGATTATGTCAATCTGCATCGAGATGTTGTTTTAACCATTTATAATTCTTCTGCTGAAGATGTGGAGAGAACGGGTATTTTGTCTAAAAAGAAAAAGGCGATCACCAGCATAAAAGAAAAGCTTGCCGTTCCGCTGGTGGTTGCTAATGCGAAATAATAAAAAAATGTAAAAATAATTTGATAACAGGAGGTTATTACAATGGCAGGAATTTTTGGAAAAATAAGACAAAAGTTGAGCAGGGCCGGAAATAAAATGAGCAAGTATCAGGAGGCAATCACATTTGCCGAAGCCGGTGAATCTGAATATGCTATGGAAACAATGACCGAGCAAAGGGAAGATCAAACCCCCACAAAACTTCTGGTTATGGGCAGAGAAAGCACTTTTTCCAAAGAGATAATCGACTATGCCCTGGAAATGGCGCAACGAATGTCCTATGAAATTCTGGCTTTAAACACCGCTCCGTTATCCTGCGAAACTTTCAAACTGTTCTCATCTTCACGCAATCAGGTTTGTGAGGAGTTTAAGAGCTTGTCAGAAAAAAGTGCCGGCCTATTTCAGGAAACAGCCGCTGAAAAAGGCATACCTTTTAATCACGTGGTGATGTTTAGCGAGCCGGAAGAGGCATTGGAATCCATCAACAGAGAGCATAAAGACATCGCTTTTGTGGTTTCGGAATCGGTTGAAAATCGTGGTGAAACCCGAATTGAAGAAGGCGAAAGACTAAAGCGAAATCTGTACGTTTATTCCATGGTATAATAAGCCCACCGTTGGTGGATGAAAAAATTCGGAGAACCATAGTTTATAAACAGCATATAAGCAAAAATCCGGTCTATGTAAAAGGCCGGATTTTTTTACCCCTCATTCTTCTGCAAAGCATTACATTCTGCAACACCCCATTCTTTTTTGCAACACCATTTAACGATCTGAATTTATTATAGGTAATAGTTTTTTCTTTAAGACTATTGCATTTTGCAACATCTTGCACATAATATTTTTCTATGGCCATATCTTTAATAATTCCAACAATATCAAGAAGATCTATTATGATTAACAAAGTTGGCACGAATGATGCTGCCTCCTGAAGCAAAAAATATGTAACACAACAGATGTTTCAATAAAATATGACGGAGGTAGATATGGACACACATTTCATTTTCGGTCTTGTAGTGGTCGGCTTTACATTATGGCTATGTTTTAAATTCAGGAAGGAGAATAAAAACAAATAACAGTATTACGATTGCAAACCGGGTCTTAACATTATTTCACAGCATTAAATTTTTAGAAAAGTGAGGAAAGGGATATCTGGATATGACACCTGAGATGATTTTGACAATGATTGTTCTGGTTTTTGCGGTTATTCTATTTATTTTTGAGTGGGTAAGAGTCGATGTGGTTGGAATTATAATGATGGTCATGCTCCCTCTTATCGGCCTGGTATCTCCTAAAGATGCTTTTGTGGGATTGAGCAGTAATGCAGTCTGCTCCATTATTGCCGTAATCATCATCGGTGCCGGGCTCGATAAGACCGGGGTAATGAACAAGGTTGCCGGTCCCATTATCAAACTGGCCGGCAACAGCGAAAAAAAGGTGATTACCCTCATATCCGGAACTGTAGGCATAATCTCCAGCATGATGCAAAACATCGGTGCCGCCGCCCTATTCCTTCCGGCAGCTCAGCGGATTGCCAAAAGAATGGGGGTGCCCATATCCCGTATTTTGATGCCCATGGGCTTCTGCGCCATCATCGGGGGAACCATCACGCTGGTCGGGGCCAGCCCCACCATTTTGTTGAACGATCTGATGGTGCTGGGAGGTGAAAAACTGGAACCCTTTGGGCTTTTTACCCAAACTCCCATCGGAATCTGTCTGCTGGCAAGCGCAATCATTTATTTTATATTGTTCGGCAAGTTTATTTTGCCGGCGGCCGAAGGCGATGAGGAGAAGGACGTAACAGCCATGTTGATGGATGAGTATCAGGGACTTGAACATGTATTCGAACTTCATGTTCCGGAAACGTTTACCAACCCCAGAACTTTAGAAGAACTGGCCATCAGAGCGAAATTTCTGGTAACCGTCGTGGCCATTAATTATGCAGCCAAAAAAGAAAAAGGCTTCGTACCGCGCAGCATCAACGTAATTTCAGCCAATGACGACCTTGCTGTGGTGGGCAGAGAAAAAAAGGTCCGCCGACTGGCCGAAGAATACGGCTGGATCATCAAAGACGGCCTGGAGGTGTTTGCCGAGTATCTGGCCCCAACCAACGCCGGCATGACCGAAACCGTGGTTTCACCCCGTTCGGAAATGATCGGCAAAACCATGAGCGAAATCAACTTCAAAGAGCAATACAGCGTCAATCCGGTGGCCCTTTTTACAGGCCAAAAAATTATATACAGCGGCCTGACCCATGTCCGCTTAAAAATGGGCGACACCCTGTTGCTTCACGGCCCCTGGGACCGGTTTCATATTTTAAGAAATAAGCCGCAGCCGCGTGCGCTTACTTTTGCCACAGCCCTGGAAGGTGAAATTATGCGCCCTGAAAAGGCCAAACTGGCTGTTATCTGGCTGGCAGTGGCGCTTTCGCAAATCATTATTTTTAAAATTCAGCTTTCGGTGGCCCTGATGTCCGGTGCCCTGGGAATGATCATCACCGGCGTGCTTTCGGTGGACGAAGCCTATTATGCCGTGGACTGGATGACGGTTTTTTTGCTGGCAGGTCTGATTCCGTTAGGGATGGCTTTTGAAAAAACCGGAACCGCTGCTTTTATTGCCAAGTTCATTCTGGGAATGCTCGGCCATCCCTCTCCCATTGTTCTGCTGGCGGCGGTGGGTGTTATGACCTCTTTTTTCACCCTTGTGGTTTCCAATGTGGGCGCTACAGTTTTGCTGGTTCCACTGTGTATGAATATGGCGGTCATGGCCGGCGGGGATCCACGGATGGCGGCTCTGGTTGTTGGATTGTCTGCCTCCAACACCTTTGTGCTGCCGACGCATCAGGTCAATGCACTCATCATGAGACCCGGCGGTTATCGAACGGTGGACTATGCCAAGGCAGGTGTTATTATGACGGTACTGTTTTTAGCGGTTGAACTTACAATTCTCTATTTCTTTTATGGAATTCAATAACCATAGTCCTTGACCGGAGAATACAAAGAAAGTAAAATTAAATAATTATGAAAATCAGTATTAGAAAAAAGATCTTTCTTGCTTTTGCCATTTTTATGGTAATCAGCGGATTAATTTGGATGCGAAGTTATCATAGCCAGTATATTCTTAATCAAAAAATTCAAATTATCGAAAGAAAGTACGATCTCTTCAATACCATTCTGGAAGCCCGCCGGTACGAGAAAAACTATTTTTTAACATTTGACAAAAAAAATATTGATCAGACCCTTACCTATGTAAATACGGCCGAGAAAACCCTTCGTAGCATCTTGACGAAATATGGAAAATATACACTGGCCAAAAATCTCGATGAAAGGATAACCGAACTTGAAGAGTATAAAGAGTCTCTTGTA
>JASFLX010000056.1:0-13288 GCA_050117895.1 Desulfobacterales bacterium
TTCTGCGTTGTGCTGCATTTCGCAATCATTCAACGTACGAAAAGTACGCCTCATGATTACAAAATTTGCACGCCTTGAATTTGAACTTTTTACGAAACCGTCTAAATCGGACTTTTTACGAGTTCATTAAATCGTGCCCATCCATAAATGGTCTTTTTGCCCAATCTCTGCGTTATGTTCAAAAAATAATCCTCGGAATATTAAACATATGCCTGCCTGCCCCGTAGGTCTGGCAGATCGTACCGGGGTGGTTATTTTTTTCACATGCCTTGATCTTGAACAAAAATCCTCATTTATGGATGGGCACGGTAGTGTGTCGATTATTTGAGCCGGTAAAAAGGCTCGTCCCCTTTTTTACCCACCAGCCTCAGTTGACCCCCACATTGTTCGCATACCAATAGGATGTCCAAAAGCTTAGAATCAGTGTCGGACGAATCGTCCATGACAACAGAGTCTTCGGGAAGATATATCGATATGCCACATTGCATACACATACATTCTATTTCATTGCTCATGTGATACCTTTATAATAAATGTTGAGTTGTTTAATCCCAAGATTTCGACTCTTCAAAAACGATAAAAGCCGGTTGTTTTTTTGTTCGAAACCCTGAAGGGTTTTTTCTTAAAAGCTAAAAATTTTATGGACCTTCTTAATTTTACGTTGTAGAGAACTACATATAGCAAATTTATAAGATTAATTCCACCTAACCGGAATATTTCATTAAGGTAGATACATATGACACAAGAAACAATCGTACGCTTTGCTCCCAGCCCCACCGGTTACCTTCATATCGGCGGTGCCCGCACAGCGATTTTTAACTGGCTTTTTGCTCAAAAAACCGGAGGCAGACTTATCCTTCGAATCGAGGATACGGATGCGGAACGGTCAACTGAAGAATCCATACAAGGAATTATTGAAAGTTTGAAATGGCTGGGAATCACCTGGGATGAGGGCCCCTATTTTCAGTCGAAGTTTATTAATGAACATCTGGCCGCTGCACACCAATTGCTGGAATCGGGGCATGCTTACAAGTGTTTTTGTACAAAAGAAGAACTCGACCGAAAAAGACAGGCGGCATTGAAGCAAAAGAAAGATTTAAAATATGACGGTACCTGTCGCCGATTAAAACCGGATCAGGTTGCCGAAAAGGAATCGGCAGGAATTCCTTTCACCATTCGCATGAAGGTGCCGAAAGGCAAGGGTTCTGTCCGTTTTGAGGACACGGTCTACGGAACAATTGAATATAAATACGAGGATATCGAAGACTTTGTCGTTGTCCGTTCCAACGGTCAACCTCTGTACCTTCTTTCAAATACGGTGGATGATATCCGTGACCGGATTACCCATGTCATTCGCGGTCAGGACGGGCTGTCAAATACACACCGGCAGATTTTAATTTATCAGGCACTGGGAGCGCCGGTGCCGCAGTTTGCGCATATGTCGCTCACCCTGGATCCTAAAAAAGCCAAGATCTCCAAACGCAAGCATGGCGAACGGGTTGCCGTCCATTTTTACAAAGAGCACGGATTTTTACCATGGGCATTTGTAAATTTTTTGGTACTATTGGGATGGGCTACGCCTGAATCCAGAGAAATCTTTTCCAGGGAGGAATTAATCCAAGCATTTTCCCTTCAAGGAATCAATCGCGCCAATTCCATCTTCGATGTAAGAACGAATGATCCAAAATATTTTACCGATCCCAAAGCGATAAGTATCAACGCCCATTATTTACGGACGCTGCCGGTTGAAGAGATCGAACCTTATGTTCGAACCGAACTGGAAAAGGCGGGTCTCTGGAATCCTGAGTATGAGGGCGCAAAACGTCGTTGGTATCTGGATACCATCCAACTGATTCGCGGCCGGTTCCATGTGACAACCGATTTTGTTTCCCGTGGGCGGGCCTATTTTTCCGACGATTTTCCCATTGAATCCAGGGCACTGAAAAAGAATATTTTCAAGCATCCGGATCTAAAAAAATGGCTCCCCTTGCTTGCAGATCGGTTGCAGGATTTAGAAAATTTTACGACTTCGGAAGCCGAGGATACCATTCGTGATATGGCTGAGGCGCTAAAAATCAAACCCGGTGTATTGATCAATGGCATTCGAACCGCTATAACCGGGCAGCTTGCCGGCGCCGGAATTTTTGATATTTTGATCACTTTGGGCCAGCGTCGTGTTGTGAATCGCCTGAGAAAGGCGCCGTCATTTTTCAATAAACTATAAATATAGTTAAAGAGAATGGAGTTTTGAATATGACAAAAACCGAATTGACTTCGGCCCCTAATTTTATCCGGAATATCGTCGCCCAGGACGTAAAAGAGAACAAAAACAACGGCCGGGTTGTAACACGCTTTCCCCCTGAGCCAAATGGATATCTGCATATCGGGCATGCCAAGTCCATCTGTCTTAACTTCGGTATTGCCGCAGAAAATAAGGGGGGGATTTGCAATTTGCGATTCGATGACACCAATCCCAGCAAAGAGGATATCGAATATGTCGAATCCATCATAGAAGACGTTCGATGGCTGGGATTCGATTGGGACGATCGACTGTTCTACGCATCCGACTACTTTGAGCAACTATATGAATATGCCGTTCAATTGATCAAAGCCGGTAAGGCCTATGTGTGCAGCTTGAGCGCTGATGAAATTAGGGAAAGTCGCGGCACCCTGACAACACCGGGAAAGGAAAGCCCCTATCGCAATCGTTCGGTGGCAGAAAACCTGGACCTGTTCGAGCGCATGCGGGCCGGAGAATTTGAGGACGGTTCCCACGTCCTACGAGCCAAGATTGATATGGCATCGCCAAATGTTTTGATGCGTGATCCTACGCTTTATCGTATTCGACGGATACCTCATCACCGGACAGGTCACAAGTGGTGCATTTATCCGATGTACGACTTTGCCCATTGCCTTTCAGATTCCATAGAAAGAATTACCCATTCTCTTTGCACCCTTGAATTCGAAATCAATCGCCAATTGTACGACTGGATACTGGACGAACTGAACGTGGATTGTCACCCACAGCAAATCGAGTTCGCCCGCCTTAACCTCGGTTATACGGTATTAAGCAAGCGCAAACTTGTGGAATTGGTAAATGGAAGGTATGTCTCAGGATGGGATGATCCTCGAATGCCCACCATTAGCGGCCTGAGGAGACGCGGCTACACACCGGACTCAATCCGAAATTTTTGTGAACGGATCGGAGTGGCCCGGCGGGACAGTGTTGTTGATATCGCATTGCTCGAATACAGCATCAGAGAAGATTTGAATAAACGGGCACAACGGGTCATGGGTGTGTTGCGTCCGCTCAAGGTCGTCATCGACAACTATCCTGAAGGAAGAGTTGAAGAATTGGATGCCTTGAACAACCCTGAAGATAAGGGTATGGGAACACGTAAAATTCCTTTTTCGCGTGTGATTTACATCGAACAGGACGACTTTTTAGAGGACCCGCCGAAAAAGTTTTTCCGATTGGCGCCCGGGCGTGAGGTACGACTGAGATATGCGTATTATATTACCTGCGTGAGAGTTGTTAAGGATGAAGAAACCAGACAGGTGGTGGAACTGCATTGCACCTATGATCCGGATACGCGCGGCGGATCATCCCCGGATGGACGTAAGGTAAAAGCGACCTTACACTGGGTTTCTGCGGCCCATGCGATACAAGCCGAAACCCGTCTTTACGAACATCTCTTTATAAGAGAAAATCCGGATGAGGAGAAGAGTGTTGATTTTAAAACATTTTTAAATCCGAATTCTTTGGAAACACTCCCTTTCTTTGTGGAACCCAGCCTTGCCGGAGCGGCGCCGGGTAGCAGGTACCAGTTTGAAAGACTCGGTTATTTTTGTGTTGACTCCAAGGATTCTTCTGCTCAAGCTCTGATATTCAACCGCACGGTAACGTTACGGGATACATGGGCCAGAATACAGAAAGCGCAGCAGAAAAAACAAAAAAAGAGGTAACCGTTTCGTTCTTTAAAACACGCCGGATTCAAAGGAATATTTATAACATTTCCAAAAAGCAAAAAGGTTATCAAAAGAGGTGAAACCATGCCGATCTACGAATTTTATTGCAAGGACTGTAATACTCTTTTTAACTTTTTTTCCAAAACCATTAATACGACCAAAAAGCCCAAGTGTCCAAAATGTAAAACAAAGACACTTACCCGACAGATTTCTGTTGTGGCGTTTACCGGACGAGCAAAGGAAGACGGCGATCTTGATGATCTTCCATTTGACAGCAGTAAAATGGAACAAGCCATGCAGATGTTGGCGGG
The DNA here is from genome assembly GCA_050117895.1 of Desulfobacterales bacterium. Classification (GTDB taxonomy): domain Bacteria; phylum Desulfobacterota; class Desulfobacteria; order Desulfobacterales; family UBA11574; genus S5133MH16. The sequence goes on from JASFLX010000056.1 coordinate 4,281, forward strand.
TGAAGCGGATAAAATGAACGAGGATGATCCCAAGCAGGCTGCCAATCTTATGCGTAAACTTTCTGACATGACCGGCCTTAAACTCGGTGACGGCATGGATGAGGCGTTGAGGAGAATGGAAAAAGGTGAGGATCCTGAACAGGTGGAGGCCGAACTCGGTGATATTCTGGAAGAGGAAGATCCGTTTTCTTTGCAGGCAAAAAAGTCAAAAAATATCAAAACAAGACGCCAAGAACCGTTTCGAGATGAAACTCTTTATGACTTATGACCGTTTCATGCAAAAGTACATCCGGAGGTTTTACGGGCTTAATGGTTTGGCAGAAACCATATTTTTAAGCTTCAATCAGTCCTAATATTCAGAGATTGTTCGGAGGCAGAACCATGGAAAAAGAGGCGCTTGAGCGCATAGAAGTTCTACGGGGAGATATTACCCGTCTTCAACTGGATGCAGTTGTTAATGCAGCGAATACATCCCTTTTGGGAGGAGGAGGCGTGGATGGCGCAATCCATAAAGCAGCGGGTCCGGGGCTTTTAGATGAATGTCGAAAAATCGGGGGATGCCCTACCGGTGAGGCCAGAATAACGAAGGGGTATCATCTTGCTGCCGAATATGTAATCCATACGGTTGGGCCTATCTATAGTGGAAGGGCTAAAGACCGAAAACTTCTTTCCTCTTGTTATTTGAATAGTCTAAAACTTGCCGTAAAAAATTCTATTTCTTCTATTGCCTTTCCAGCGATAAGTTGTGGCGTGTATGGTTACCCCGTAAGAGAAGCCTGTAAAATCGCAGTGGATACGACCTGCAATTTTTTGAAAAATAACAGAACCATAAAAAAGGTCGTCTTTATACTTTTTTCTGAAAAGAATCATGCTGTCTACCGGGAATACTTAAAAAGTTTAGCAGAATAAAACGTGATGAATTTGCAAAAAGTTTTATGATATTTTACGAATCCATAATGACTAACTGATTTAAAAGATAAAATTTTATCTTATCTTAGGTTTTGATTTATGGTTTTTTTACCGTCTTACATTGACAAATCCATATGTCGAGATTATGTTGAAATTTAATTTAGAATTATTTAACAGACAGTTATATTTTATTTAAAAGGAGAATATTATGATTGAAGTTAGCAAATTAGCTACAGAACAGATTGCCGAATATTTCAAAGGCAAAGAGGTTTCACCGATACGGATCTTTTTAAATGCGGGGGGATGAGGCGGCCCATCACTCGCCATGGCTCTGGATGAGTCCAAAGATACAGATCATGTTTTTGAAGTTGACGGTTTTAAATATATTGTCGATAAAGAATTTATGGAAAAAGCAAAGCCGATTAAGATAGATTTTTCCGAAATGGGTTTTAAACTCGACTGCGGCATAGATTTCGGACCCGGATGTTCGGGCTGCGGATCAAAAACAACTTCCTGTTGTTAATCATACAGATTTCGTTTTTAACCGAGGGCAACACAGTACCTGTGTTGCCCTTTTTATACCTTGCATATGAAAGCTTCGGACTTGTGCAAAATTCAGGTTGTCCATCTATGGAAGAAGGTTCATCTTGATGGTTTCCAAAAAATCTGAGGTTTCGAACTTACCGTGGGACTTTTTTAGGTTGAGCACGGAGTACAGATACGTTTGCCGTTTTTTGCGCAGACCATCTTTGTCGACATTGTCATTTCACCACATTTTGCGCAGGCTTCTGAGCGCGCCAGGGGTGCATAGGGTGGCATGGCAATGTCTACTTCTTTGGTGGAAAAAACATCGCTAAAAGGTTTTGAAAGAAGATCTCTTGATTTAAGTATCTTTTGCCGCCGTTTTTCTTTTTGGGTTGCCGTGTCTGAAGTGATGGATTGATCAAGCCTCTTGAATTCTTCTCTAAGTTCACCGCCATATCGATAATATTTATTTCGGGAAAACCGGAAAGCCCTTTTGCTTGAGCGATTGAGGATGGTATATGCGTTTTTCCCGTAGTCTTTGAAAATAAGGTTTCCTTTACCTATGGAGGTGCCCAGCAGTACCTGCAGAGCGTCAACTGCACAGGAATCGTTTTCACTAATGACCACCACCTCTTCGTCCTTTGACCGCTTGAGATCAAGAAGGGTTATGGCCTCTTTTGCTACCCGGTAACCGTAAACAAGGCCTGGACAAAGATGGCCGTGGAATTCGATGCATTTTTTAAGATCTTCCGGCAGGTTGAATTTTATATTTTCTTCATTTTTCATTTGTAAATCCCTTTAAACGGATATTTGTAAAATTCGTGCAGTTTTTATAGTTTGTTTGGTAGTTATCTGGGGTTTTCTCCGTTTTTATAAGGCAGCATGTAACCTATCGAATTATTCGGTTGGAAATTCCAAGCTGTCGCTTTCAGATGTATAGGGTTCGAGTAGTTGACTCTCAGCAACGTGAAAATCCGATAGTGTCTGGGTTTCACTCAGTTCTCTAACGGCTTTTTCACGAAAATATATTTTGATGATCTCAATACGTTGTCGAGCCAATTTTTCACCCCCGAGTTTTAAATAAGTAAAAATAATTCGCCGGGTGTGGTCGTCACCTTTAAGTGGGTTGGGAAGCAGATTAATTAAGCGCTGAAAAGCCAATTCCAATTCGTCCGGAATTTTCATTTGATTCTTCATGATATCTCCTGAGTACGGATTTTAAATTTGGCTAACAGTGAGAATAAATCATGAATGAAAAATGTAAAGTATTTTTATCAGAAATTTTTAAAAAAAATCACAATAGTATATCATACAATGATTTACTTAAAAGCCGGATTGCCCGAATGTTTGTTTGGTTCCGTTGTTTTGTGAAGCTAAAATGATATAAAAATGAAGAATAACGAAGACTTAAGAGATACCAGTTGAAAAAGTGATATTACTTTGATAGGATTAATAGGAATCATGCTTCCAAAGATCACGGAAAAAATAAATTGTTATGACCGCAGAAGAATTAAATCCGGAAAAAATACTTAAATTATCAGGAAGTTATTGGGAGACTTGTGCGCTTCATGCGGGAGTTAAACTTGATGTTTTTACCATCATAGGCAAGGATCATCTCATAGGGGAAGATGTGGCCGAAAAACTTAACGGCGACAAAAGAGGTGTTAAAACACTTCTCAACGCCCTTTCCGCCATGGATTTTCTGGTCAAAAAAGAAGATACTTATGCCAACACCCTTTTGAGTTATACTTTTCTGTCCAAAGATTCTCCCAGATATATGGGGCACATCGTCAAGCACCATCACAATTTGATAGATTCCTGGAGCAGACTGGACGTGGCGGTTCAATCCGGCCGTTCGGTAAGGCATAGAGCAACGCATACGGACGAAGAACAACGAGAAAATTTTCTCATGGGTATGTTCAATTTGGCGATGAATCTCGCCCCGGTGCTGGCGTCTAAAGTAGATCTTTCCGGTCGACGGCATTTACTTGATCTGGGTGGCGGCCCCGGAACTTATGCTATCCATTTTTGTATGAGCAATCCCCGGCTCAAAGCAACGGTTTATGATCTGCCCACCACTCGACCCTTTGCTGAAAGAACCATCGCTAAATTTAATTTGCAAGACCGGATCGATTTCAAGCCAGTGGATTATCTCGAAGACGAGATTGAAGGAATTTATGACGTTACCTGGCTGTCTCATATTCTCCATGGAGAAGGACCCGAGGACTGTCGCAAAATTATCGGCAAGGCGGTTTCTGCTTTGGAACCCGGGGGAATGATCCTGATTCACGATTTTATTTTAAACAACAGTATGGATGGCCCTCTTTTCCCGGCCCTGTTTTCCCTAAATATGCTTTTGGGAACGCCGTCAGGACGATCCTATTCTGAAAAACAGATAAAGGACATGCTTTCTGATGCCGGGGTCAGGGAAATCCGACGCATTTATTTCGAGTCCCCCAATGACTCGGGAATAATAACCGGTATTGTTTGATGAGGAATAAATCATGAATGATCATCCCATTACCCGCAGAGAATCGATAAAAAAACTTTTTAAAATGTCCGGAGGCCTTGCGCTGGCCGGCGCCCTGACATGTCCCTTTCAAAAAACGATTTCGGCCTGGGCCGGATCAACCCATAAAAAATTTATTGTTGAGGGGATCGGCCGGAATCATGAATATTCGGTTAAGGCGCTGGTCGGGAAGGTTTTTGAGGCGGCCGGGGGAATACATAAATTTGTTTCAAAGCAGGATATAGTGGTGATCAAACCGAATATTTCCTGGGCAAGGTCCCCTGACCTGGCGGCAACCACCCATCCGGAAGTTTTGGAAGCGGTTGTTGAACTTTGCCAGGAGGCCGGAGCCAAAAAAATCAGAATCGCCGACCATACCATCCATGATGCCAGACGCTGTTTTGCCATTACAGGCGCCGGTATGGTGGCAAAAAAAACCGGAGCGGATCTGGTCTATCCCAGAGCATCCTTGATGCGGAACATGAAATTACAGGGACACCGTTTGGATGTCTGGCCGGTTTTTTTGCCGCTGGTTGAGGCTGACAAAGTCATCAATCTACCGGTTGCCAAGGTCCATAGCCTGAGTGGTCTGACTCTTGGCATGAAAAACTGGATTGGAGCTGTGGGCGGCAGAAGAAGTGCCCTGCATCAGGATATCCATCTGACCATTGTGGATCTGGCCCAATTCTTCAATCCCACGATCACTCTAATAGATGCCACTCGGATCATGGTCTCTAACGGTCCCTCGGGGGGAAGCCGTTCGGATGTGGCGGTCTCGAATCGCCTGATATTGAGTGACGATCCTGTCGCCGCAGATGCTAAAGCCTCCGGTCTTTTTAATTTCCGTCCCAAGGACATTGGTTTCATTCGCCTCGGGGAAAAATGGGGACTTGGCACCACTGAATTCCAGAAACTCCGCCAGCACAAGGTGATCATTTGAAAGCAAACCATCTGGTTTGGATACGACGGGTGAGCCAGACCTTTTTTTTAATTCTTTTCATTTTTCTCCTGGTTGAAAGCCGCCTACCCCAAGACATTTATCTGGATTATTCCATAGCACTTGACGCGAAACAGGACATCGAGCTTGATTTTCCGGTAAAATATTTCTTTCAGCTTGATCCTCTCATATGGATTACATCTCTCATATCAGGGCACCAGTGGATCAAAGGATTTGGATGGGCTTTGGGGATTGTTGTCCTGACGTTTTTCTTTGGCAGAATTTTTTGCAGTTTTATCTGCCCATTGGGTACCATTCATCATATGGCGAGTTATATCAGACCGGCACTAAAAAAACAGCGTATGGTCTCTGCCAACCAAAAACACTTCAGCCAGAGATTCAAATATTTTTTGCTTATTCTATTTCTTATGTCTGCATTACTGGGTCTCAATCTTACCGGACTGTTAGATCCCATCTCTTTTTTCTTCCGTTCTCTGGCCCTCGCTGTTTTTCCCGGGGTCGGAACAGGGATTAAAGAATTATTAGATCTGGCTGCACAAAGCAATATCAAAATCTTGAATTATATAAGCTACACAGGTGAGGTTCTGATATCACCCGTTTTTGGGTATGGATATAAAGCCTTCAAATCTGCGTGGTTCATCGGCATTCTTTTCCTTTTTATTTTGTTTCTCAATCGTATTCGGCCGCGTTTCTGGTGCCGCACCCTATGTCCTCTGGGTGCGCTTCTGGGAATCTTTGCCAGATTCAGTATCCTGAGATTGGAAAAAGATCCTGAGAAATGCACGAATTGTAATTTGTGTCATTTATCATGCCAGGGGGCGGCCTCTCCGATGCCGGGACAGGAATGGGAAGCCACGGAATGTATGCTTTGCTTTAACTGTTTTAACTCCTGCCCTGAAAATGCCATTGCCTTTAAATTGGCATGGCCGCCGCGCGTCAATAAAAAACCCGATATGGGTCGCCGGGCTGTATTGGGTGGTTTGTTGGCCGGCCTGTCTTTTCCTTTACTGGGGAGGTTGGACGGCAGGTTACACCATGTATCTGATGCACGTCTGATCAGACCTCCGGGTTCATTGCCGGAAAAGGATTTTTTAAAGCTTTGCCAGCGGTGTGGGCTCTGTATGAAGGTTTGTCCAACAAATGCGATCAACCCTACACTCACAGAAGCCGGGATGGCCGGGTTCTGGACACCGAATCTCATTATGATCCAAGGGTATTGTGAATATACCTGCACACTGTGCAGCGGGGTTTGTCCCACAGGGGCTATCCGTAAATTATCGGGTAAAGAGAAAATCGAAAGTCCCATCAGGATAGGGTCTGCCTATATAGACCGGGGTCGATGCCTCCCATGGTCGGGAAACGGACCCTGCATCGTCTGCGAAGAACATTGTCCAACTTCTCCCAAAGCCATACGCTTTATCCAAGGGACGTCTTTGTCACCGACAGGGAAGAAAATGAATGTAAAACTGCCTTATGTGGATCTCAAAAGCTGTGTGGGGTGCGGAATCTGTGAATTTAAGTGCCCTGTAAAAGGGAATCCCGCCATCCGGGTGATCGCAGCCGGAGAGTCCAGGTCTGTTGCAAATCAGATTTTGCTAACGTTATGAAAGGAATAATGGATGGCTAATGTGAGCCTTTGTTTTTGCTGTTGGCAATTTTTTCTTTACTGATTACCCATTTCCCCTTTTTTTGGATCAAATGGATTTGTTCTTCATATTTAATGGAACCGGAAACTTTTACTGTTGCGTTATTACCTTCTGGGTCTTCGGTAACCGTATATTTTAAGTCTGACGTGTCAAGCTTTTCGGCATTATCAAGCTTAAACTGCTTTTTAACATAATCCTTGGCCACGTCTTCCGGGCTATCTTTACCGCATCCAAAAACCATTAAAACCGACAAGATAATAAACAGATACATAATTTTTTTCATTTAACACCTCTTTAGTTTTTGATAAATTTGTAAGCAACGTTTTACGAGACCATCGGTTTTTTGTTGAAAATAACCGTCTATTTTTTTAAAAAAATCTTATATCAACATTGGAACAGATAGCAATTTTCTCCAAAATGATCAAGCCGAATCAGTATAATTACCAGGTTAGTGCATTTGAGTTCGATGCGCGCCGTCTATGAGCATTTTCTCTGTATTAGGATTCAAATGCATTTGCCTCAGCGTAACCACGATAACACTCCCAATTAATAGAAAGGAGGATATTATGGATAAACCGATTGATAATTTTTGGAAAATAAGACTGACCGATCTTAAGAAAGTTTTGGATTCTAACAACTTCCAAGCTTTTGTGGCGGAAAATACCGATGAAGCAGAAAAGATTGTACTGGAAAAAATTATTCCCGAGGCTGCACCCGGGAGTGTTTCATGGGGAGGATCGCTCACATTCACTGCTACGGGGCTTTATGATGCGTTGAAGAAAAGGATTGATTTAAAAGTGCTGGACACTTTTGATAAAAACTTAGCCCCTGAAGAAAGTCTGGAGCGTCGCCGGCAGTCACTGCTGGTCGATCTTTTTATCACCGGAAGCAACGCGGTGACCGAAACCGGCCAGCTGGTTAATCTTGATATGATCGGCAACCGTATTGGCGGGATCACTTTCGGCCCGAAACATGTTATTATTCTTGTCGGCCGCAATAAGATTGTCCCTGACCTGGATGCGGCCATGTTCCGTATTAAAAATTATGCGGCTCCAGTCAACACCATGCGACTGGACAAAAAAACTCCTTGCGCCAAAACTTCTTATTGCGAAGAATGCAAAAGCCCTGACCGTATTTGCAATACTTGGACGATAACCGAAAAATCGTTTCCCAAAGGAAGGGTGAAAGTTATTTTGATTAATGATGACCTAGGATTTTAAACCGCATTCATATTCAGAAACGATGATCAGCATAGAAGGTATTCGCTATGCAGCAATTCCATAGCGTGGATGATCAGGTCGTCAGAGCAAAAAGTGTTGAATAGTGGAAGTTGAATCAATGTAGAGGACAGAGTTCAATAGAGAGTCATTCAAAATCTAATTTACACAAACGGATGGACATGGGGGTATTTTGCTTTTCTATAATTTTCTATCTTTGGGCGAATTTTGTAACAATCGGAACACTTAATGAAATACCCGCCGGATGAACACTTAAATAAAGCGCCGCCCTGTAATCCAAATCCTCCTGAGGTAGATGTTATATTAATTTTTACATTCTCTCCGCAGTCTGAACATTTACCTTTTAATACGATTGTCGTTTTATCAGGATTAGCTTCAAATAGTTTTCTTAGCATTTCTTCCATTGTAGCTACCTCCCTCAGTTTTTACCCCTGTTCGTTCAACTTATTTTTTTGTTTATTGATATTCTTGGGTTATATTTTCTGTCAAGCTTGCTTTTGCGTTTTTTGCCAGATCTGCGTTCAGAACTATGTAAATTCTAGGAGAATTGACGTCAATTAAGCCCTAAGCGCGGCCAATATTATACTTGATAAATAACGCCATAACTTCAAAAATTTTATTAATGCGTTTTATCCATTCAAAAACCTAAACCTAAAGAGAAAATTGGGGATATGTTTGGCATGCTCATCATAGAAGATCCATAGACTTGTAATGGGTTAGTGTCAAGTAAAATTATGTATAATTTATATATAATTTTAGTGAATTAGAATATGTTGTAGTTTATTAAAATAAATTACTATATATTGTGTACCTAAAAATTAAGAAGTTTAGTAAAATCGGAGTGTTCTATTACAAGACCCACTTAAGTACCTTTAAACAATAAACTCTTAAGATTTAAAAACTATCTTCAAATTCCATAGATTTTGGGCGCAGTTGTCTTCGGAACTAAATTTGGATTTATTGGAAATAGGCTCCATAAAACTATGACCATGACCTTAAGATATGTTCACCTTACCCGGGAGCATAAAAAGAAAGCGGTCAACCTGTTAAATGGATTGACCGCCTCTAAAAAATCTGACTGTCACAAAATTGCCACATTTCCCGACCAGGAAAAAAGTGCCAGAATGTAACCCACTGAAATCTTTGGTCGGGGCGAGAGGATTTGAACCTCCGACCCCTTGAACCCCATTCAAGTGCGCTTCCAGGCTGCGCCACGACCCGAC
>JASFLX010000057.1:0-13040 GCA_050117895.1 Desulfobacterales bacterium
TGATAAAGCGGGATAAACCTTCGTCGCCACCTGTGACCCCTTATTTCAAAGGAAATGGGGCCCCCTCGACTTTCATTCATTTGAGGTTTACTTTTTTTTTTATTTCGGCCATAATATTTTAGTCTAATTAAAATATATCTCCTGTATGAAAATGGTTAAAAATTTTTCATCTTGCAGAATTAACCACCCCGCCGCAAGCGGTCGGGGTATGTAAAAGGATTTTATCTTTTAATCCCCTCACCCTACCCCTCTCCCCAGGGAGAGGGAACGGAAGGATTCCCCACCGCAAGCGGATGGGGTAAATGATAATTTAATTTATGAACGGTTTTTATTTTTGAGGAAAAAAATATGGGTGTCAAATTGGTTATCGTCGGCGGCGTTGCCGGAGGCGCTACAGCAGCGGCTCGGGCCAGGAGAGTGAGCGAAGATGCAGAAATTGTCATGTTTGAGCGGGGAGAATATATCTCCTTTGCCAACTGCGGACTTCCCTATTACATTGGAAATGTTATCGAAAAACGGGAAGACCTTCTTTTGGCCACGCCGGAGGAATTCAAACAGCGCTATAACATCGATGTGCGGATCTTCTCCGAAGTCGTGGGTATTAACGCCAAAGAAAAAGCGGTACAGATAAAAAATACCACCACGGGGAAAATGTACTGGGAAAATTATGATAAGCTGATCTTATCTCCCGGGGCCGAACCCATCAAGCCGCCTCTGGAGGGCATTGAACTGGATAATATTTTTCATCTTCGAAACGTACCCGATTCGGACCGTATAAAAAAAATTGTGGATGAACGCAATCCCCGATGTGCGGTTGCGGTGGGCGGCGGCTTTATCGGCCTGGAGATGGCCGAAAACCTGACCGAGCGAGGCGTTAAAACCACGATCGTGGAAATGCTCGACCAGGTAATGCCACCCCTGGACTATGAAATGGCGTCCCTGCTTCATGAACATCTAGAAGTTAAGAACGTGGAACTGGAGCTTGAAAACGGCGTAAAATCATTTTCAAAAGCAGGCAATCGAATTTTAGTCTCCACGCAGAAAGGACGCGACATTGAATGCGACATGGTGCTGCTTTCCGTAGGAATCAGACCCGAAAATAAACTGGCCAAAGAGGCGGATCTGAAAATAGGCCCCACGGGCGGCATTGCGGTTGATGACACCATGAGGACTTCCGATCCCAACATCTATGCCGTGGGAGATGCGGTCGAGGTCAGAGATCTGGTCACGGGCTTTCCCACTCTGACCGCTCTGGCAGGCCCTGCCAATAAACAGGCTCGGATTGCCGCAGACAATGCGTTGGGCAGGAAGTCGATCTTTACCGGGACACTGGGGAGTTCGGTGGTAAAAGTCTTCGATAGGGTCGCGGCATCTACCGGGGCCAACGAAAAATTTTTAAAAAAGCACGATATTCCCTATCTGGTTTCCTACACCCATTCCGGATCCCATGCCGGTTATTATCCGGGCGCTACCCAAACATCGATCAAAATCCTTTTTTCTCCGGGCACCGGCAAATTGCTGGGCGCTCAAATCGTGGGCAAAAAGGGTGTAGACAAGAGAATCGATGTCCTTGCCACCGCCATTCGGGCGGAAATGACCGTCTATGACCTGCAAGAGCTGGAACTGGCTTATGCACCGCCCTATTCATCGGCAAAAGACCCTGTCAACATCTCCGGGTTTGTGGCTGCCAATATTCTAAAAGGGGATATGGAAATAACCCATTGGAGTGAACTTGACACGCTTCAAAAAAGTGGTGCGATTTTAATCGATCTTCGCACCAAATTGGAACTGAAATATGCCGGAAAGATGCCGGGCGCTTTGCATATTCCCATCGATGAACTGCGAACCAGACTATCCGAACTCGATAAGCAAAAGACGTATATTCCCTTTTGTGCGGTAGGCTTTCGGGGGTATCTGGGGCACAGAATTCTGGTTCAAAACGGTTTTAAATCCAGAAACCTCAGCGGCGGCTTTATGACATATACTATGGCGAATAAGGAAAATTAGCGGGAAGGCGGATGAAGAAAAACAAAGCCGTACTCGAAATTATGGAAGATTTATTCTTTATTGAAAGAGGATATTTGAATGGAAATCATTTTCTATATCGATCCGAAGCTCCGATACTCATAGATACCGGCTATATTTCCGACTTCAGTGATACGGAGAGATTTATTAAAGAATTGGGTGTGGAAATCCCGGATATTCGTCAGATTATCAATACACATTGCCATTGCGATCATATCGGCGGCAATAGAATTATTCAGGAGAAATCCGGGTGTGATATCGCCATGCATAAAATTGGAAAACATTTTATCGACACCCAAGATGACTGGTCAACATGGTGGAAATACTATAATCAGAAAGCCGATTTTTTTACCTGCACCCGGATATTGGAAGACGGGAATGTTATAGATATCGGTCCTCACAGGTTCAAGATACTTCATACGCCGGGACATGCTTCTGACGGCATTGTACTTTACAACGAGGAAGAAAAAGTCCTTATATCTTCGGATACCCTCTGGGAAAATGATCTGGCCGTGATGACGATTCGTATCGAAGGAAGCACCGCTTTGTTTCAAATGATGGAATCCCTTGAAAAGCTGGAATCTCTTGAGGTAAATTTGGTTTGTCCGGGCCACGGAGTGCCCTTTAGTAATATGAAACACGCCATATCAAAAAGTAAAAAAAGAATTGAAAATTATATGTTCGATAAAGAGAGGATCGGAGATGATCTGCTTAAAAAAATAATAGTGTATACCCTTTTAATGAAGAGAATCGTTGAAGCCGAAACATTTTTTACATATTTAATGAGTACCTACTGGTTCAAAGAAACGGTTGATTTTTATTTCAACAGCGAATACCAATTAAAATATAATGAAATTATAAATAGTTTCATTCAACGAGATATCATCAGACATGAAAATCAAAAATTCTTCACAACGGTAAAGCCTTAAATATTATCAGAGGCGGTTCAAAAATCCTATAAGCCGGTTTGCACGTTGCCGCCACAAATTGCCCTGACTTAAGCTTGGAGGGGCGTGGGCACACAATTGTAAAGGAGCTCTGAAAATGATATTGGCTGTGGATGTAGATTACCGTGGAGATGAAGCTGTCGCTGCAGGTGTTGTGTTTGAGAAGTGGTCGGATAAAGAATCCATAAGAGAAATTGTCATTTCTATTCCCGAAGTGAAAGAATATATCCCCGGCCGGTTTTATCAGCGAGAGTTGCCTTGTATTCAGGCACTGTTAAAAGAACTCGACACCGGAATAGAATATATCATTATTGATGGATATGTTTATCTGTGTTCAGATGATGTGCCGGGATTGGGTGCGCATCTTTTTCATGCGTTAGAAGGAAACGTTACCGTTATTGGTGTGGCAAAAAGGCCTTTTAAGAATACCCCAAAAATTGCCGAGCTGTTTCGAGGAAAGAGCAAACGCCCCCTATATGTAACCGCTCAGGGCGTTGATGTGGCTGTTGCCAAGCGATATATTGCTAAAATGCATGGAAAAAACCGGATACCCACTCTGTTAAAACGAGTTGATCAACTGTGCAAAAAAAGAAATACAATACCTGCCTGTGTACTGCCCGTAGACAGGTCCGCAGGGTGAGGTTCTTCTGATAACCATCCCATATTTGATAGAAAGAGATATCCAATGAATATACTTTTTGCTGCTTCTGAAAATGCATGGGGGGGCTTTTTAGGCCTGATCCGATCTGAACTTCCTCAGCATCATTTTGAGGCCACTGGACGATTTGAAGTGGACCACCTAAAGGGATTCGATGTTTTGATACCCACCATGAGTCCCGTAACTAAGGAGTTGCTGGAAAAAAGTGATCGACTGCGACTCATCCAGCAGTGCGGTTCAGGATTAGAAGGGGTTGATCTTCAAGCGGCCCGTAAGCGAAATATTTGGGTTGCCAATGTTCCTGCGAATATTTCCGGAAATGCCGATTCTGTGGCGGAGCTGGGTATATACATGATGATTGGACTGTCCAGAGATATTCGGGGCATGGCCCAGAGTTTGAAAGACCGGAAAATGGGAGAACCTCAGGGAAGAGCCTTGAACGGCCGTACGGTGGGCCTTGTGGGGCTTGGCGGCATCGGGCAAGCCCTGATTAAAAGGCTTAAAGCCTTTGATGTCCATTTGATCGGGATCAAGCGTCATCATACCCCGAACGCCATGAAAGAACTGGATTTGGAATGGGTCGGAGGTCCTGAGGATATTAATGTGCTATTGAAGAGATCGGACTTTGTTATACTATGTCTCCCCTATACTCCTGAAACCCAGGACCTGATAAACCCGACCTCCATATCTTTTATGAAACAAAGCGCTTTTTTAATCAACCTCTCGAGGGGGGGATTGGTCGATCGTGAAGCATTACAAGAAGCCCTCTCCTCCGGCAAAATCGCAGGCGCCGGCTTAGATGTATTTTGGGAAGAGCCCCCGGATCCCAATGATACGATTTTCAACTATAATGTGTTGGCCACCCCGCATATCGGCGGATCCACAGACCTTTCCATACGGGGAATCGTCAAGGCAGTAGCAGAAAATATCCTCAGATTAGAAGAAAACAAGAAACCCTTGTATGTAAAAAATTAAGGAAGAACTCTAATCGGAATGAAGGGTTTATAGGATTTTACCATTAAAATTGTCTGTTTCCGCCATTCTCCCAATTTTCCAGCATTCCATTCTTCCATTCAGACGGCATAAATAGATTACGATTAAACCTTCACTGATAAACATGTCAGATATATGAACTGTTTTAAACTTAGACTTTGCCGGTCATAAAATGTCCGTAATGCAGGGTATGATCGATGATATACCTCTTGATTTGCATGATCGGCATCTTTTCCCGGATAACATAGCGATACAGCCCCGCGTTGGTGATATCCCCGATAAATACCGCCCCGATGAGACAGGTGCCTTCGGGATTAAAAACCACCTTGCGATAAGTCATATCCGTGGCATGTCTGTATATTTCGAAATCGTGGTCCGTTGTATGAACCACGCCCATGGAAACAAACGGTTCGTCGGCCACTTGGGTTGCGTTCAAAATGCCGAAGGTGCCGGAATAGGCTGTTTTTATACCGGCCATGTTCTGACCGGCGCACCGTCCCATTTCAACGGCGTTTGTCCAAAGGGCCGTCATAATTCTGTCTCCCGAAACAGGTTCGAAGGTTACGGCAACATCACCGGCGGTAAACGTATCCGGAGTATTACAGGCCGTATACCGGTTGGCAACAACTCCCCCGTCGATCCTCACATTGCTGCCGTATAGAAACTCGACATTGGGACGCACCCCTTTTCCGATGCACACCATTTGGCAGGACATCTCACCCCCAGGATCAAGGGCGACACCGGTAACACCGGTACGGTCTGAAATGATATGGGTTGCAGCGCATCCTGTTTTGATTTTTAGCCCTGCTCTGTCCAGGGCCTTACGGATCAGGAATGCATCTTCAGGTTCCATAAGCTGTGAAAGCACCTCGGGTGAATAGACCACCAGTGTAACCTTCAAACCTCTTTCAAGAAGAGCGAAGGCCGCCTTTAGGTTTAAAAGACCGCCACCGAGCATCACCGCATGATCCGACGTTTCCACTCTTTCGGCCATGTTTCTGGCATCGACCAGCGTTCTTAAGGCAAAAACACCCTTTGCATGGGTGCCTTCGATTTCCGGTGGAATATACGGCCGGCTTCCCGTGGCAAAGAGTATTTTTTCATAGGCCAGATCGCCACTTCCCTGGACGGAAACGGTTTTTTCGGTGGTGTTGACGGATTCAACTCTGGCGGCGGTCCTCACAAAAATATCCCGACCGATATAGGGTCCGCAGCCGGACAGGACCATATCTTCCGCTCGCTTTTTTCCGGATACCACAAAGGGAATCAGAGGTCGGAAATAGGGCGTATCCGGTTCCTCGGTAAGCACCGTGACAGCGCCCTGCCGATCATGCAGACGAATGGCATGGGCAGCGGCCATACCCGCGGCACTTCCCCCGACGATAATGTATTTGCTTTCTTCTTCCGTCACATTATCCCCTTTCCGCCCGAAGCAACTCCCGGGATGCATGTTTACGAACTTCGCCCGAAAAAGAGTCCACCGTATCATATATCAGTGCCCCGGTAGGGCACGCGCTCACACACGCCGGGATCTCCCGGTCCGGGCAGCGATCACAGCGATAGGCCTTGTGTTCTTCCAGATGACGGCCGATAACTCCGTATGGACATACCATCACACAGGTCCAGCAGCCGATGCATTTGTCCGTGTCTGTGATGACAACCCCGTTTTCATCCCGGCTGATGGCACCGCTGATGCAAGCATACATACACGGTGCTTCTTCACAATGCCGGCAGACCAATGGCACCTTTCCATCAGGTTCCACCCACTGGACATAAACACGGCTTTTGGGAACCGGTGTTTCCGATATGGCACCGAACAGGGTTTTGCTTTTGGAATGTTCCACCGCACAGGCCGTCGTACAGGACAAACATCCGACGCATCGGTCGATTTTAACAAATATTTCTTTTGGCTGGGACATAACCTGCTCCTTATATTGTTTTTTTTTTAGATTCCCAATGCCTGACGCTTCTTATCCATGTGGGCGATCATCAGACGGGCGCCTTTGATCGGATCGGGTTCAACGGCAAAGGTAGCGCCCACCACTTCATTTGCACCGAGGGTCAGCACCTCGGTCACAACCTTGCTTCCCAGGACCGGGGGTACGGTCCCGAGCACCGTGAAGATCCCCGAAGACACCACATAAGCGCCGATGCTTACCGCCTTTTCGCTCATCCACTCCGGAGCAGCACCCGCCACGGGAAGATCGCTGATATCCACCCCGAGTGCATTGGCAACCGCGGCACATACCGTGAGGATGCGGCTGATATCGACACAGGAACCCATATGCAGAACCGGTGGAACACCCAGGGTCCGGCATATTCCCTTGAGCCCGTCACCCGCCTGTTCGGCCGCTTCGGGAAGCATCAGGCCTAACTTGGCACAGGCGATGGCATTGCAGCCGGTTGTCGTCACCAGCACATTGTTTTTGATCAGCTCCCTGACCAAAGCCACGTGGCCGTAATCATGCTTGATCTTGGGATTGTTGCATCCCACCACACCGGCGATTCCCTTGATATCTCCGGACTTGATCGCATTCAGCAGAGGATCCAAAGTTCCGCCCAGAGCCTTGACGATAGCTTCGGCGCTGAAACCGACCATGCATTCGGTCTTGTCTTCCGGGATAAGAACTTTTTCCGGGATGCGAAGGCTATAGTTTTCCACCGCCACCTGAACGATCTGCTTGGCAATATCAAATGCTTTTTCTTCACTGAATTCCATGTGGGTGGCACCCGGAAACTTGGCCTTGGGAGACGTGGAGATGAACTTCGTATGAAAGCATTCGCTCAGAGGCCCCAGTGACGGCATGATACACTGAACATCTACAATCATTGCCTCAACCGCCCCGGTGATTACGGCGAGTTCCTGCTGCAAAAAATTTCCTACAATGGGGATGCCGTGTCTCATGATGATCTCGTTTCCGGTACAGCAGATGCCAGCGACATTTATACCTTTGGCGCCGACCTTTTCCGATAGAGCTATCAGTTCCGGGTCATTTGAAGCGGCCACGATCATTTCCGAAAGCACCGGTTCATGCCCGTGAACGATGATGTTGACATGGTCTTGATTTAAAACACCCAGGTTGGACTGGGACCTTACCGGAGTGGGTGTTCCGAAGAGTACGTCCGACAGCTCCGTAGCAATGGTGGATCCGCCCCATCCGTCGGCAATTGAGGCCTTGAGCCCCTGGAGGATCAAATTGACCGGATCGTTGTCCACGCCGATGTGGGTGCGATGCATAATTTCCACGATTTCACGGTCTATACCTCTCGGGTCTATTCCCAGGCTTTTCCATAACGCCACCCGTTTTTCAGGCGCACGTCGGGTAAATTGCACAAATCCTTCCTGCTTGCCGAATTCTCCGTAAACCGCCCGGGCCAAATCCAGGGCGATTTCCTCCTTTGATCGCCCTTCTGTTTCTATGCCGTATTCCCCGGCAAGTGCTTTCAGCTTCTCTTCATCCTTGATTTCATATCCCCCGCCCTTTCCTTCAGCAGTCAACAAGAGGGTATGGGCAAGGTCACGACCATGGTCGGAATGGGCGGCGGCCCCGCCGGCAATCATACGTATCAGGTTTCGCGCCACGATGATGTCCGCTGTGGCGCCGCAGACACCTTTCTTTGGTCCCTGGTCATCAAAAGGGCTGATCCTGCAGGGGCCCATGTTGCAGTTGCGGCAGCAGACGCCCAGCTCGCCGAACCCGCACTCCGGAAGCATTGCCTCATATCTGTCCCAGACCGTCTCCAGGTTTAGCTGCTCGGCCCGTTCCAGCATTTTGTGAACACTGGGATCTATACTTTTTTCCAGAATTTTATCTGTGTAGGCCATTGTACCTTACCTCCTGTTTTGTTGGTGAAAAAGAAAGCCGTTGAATCCGGTTTTCTCAACTTAGGTTCAATTATTTGAAGCACGCTGCAGCTCTGTTGAGCGCTATCAGCGCATTCTTTTCGCCGGCCGTTTCTGGCCGAATTAATACATAATAAATCATAAGACCGTGTGTCAACGCTATATGCAAAATTCCCCAGGGCAAACGCATTTGAATCCCGAGAGAGGAAGAACGCTCCACGACGGCGTTTACCTCGCAAAATTCCCGGAGTTTCAGCACAATCCCCAAAAACCCCAAAAGCTTGATTATTAGAAGCCATCTCAAAAATAGGATTTTGGCTCAAGGTCAAGGCAGGACCGAGTTTCAACCCGCCCCGAAAACATCACGGGATCTCCGACAGGCATACTTAAGTATGTCGAGGACTTGAAACGAGGGCCTAACACAGAGATTGGGGAAAAAGAATTTTTTGAGATAGCTTCTAATAAGGGGTATCGTAATCCATGGCATTCCGTCATATTTTTGACACATTTTAAGTTTCTAAAAAAGGATTTATGTTAAATCACATTTTTAAAATGCAAAAATTAAACTTAACTATTTATAAATATTAAAGATTGTTACCTCCAGAGTTTTTGGCACAAAATATGCAGAATTATTGAAGAATATAGTATGTAGAATATAAAAATATGAAGAAGGCCGAATAAATATTTAAAAACAACTTTCGTTTATAAATCCAACTGGATCTTAAGATTCCTCGGCTTTTGCAAAGCAAATAAAACATCACGATCCTCGTTGCTGTTTTCTGGATATCGGAAATAAATTACGAAGTCTGTATTCGGAAATATTGAATGGAGATTAATCATGAAAAAACATCCTAAATGCATCGCATTAATATCAACTCTAATGATATTTTATTTGCTCTGCTTTGGGTGCCAAACAAAAAATAAAGAGTTTCACATTGGCGTGTTACAGTGGACGGAGAAGATTCATGCGTATAAAAAAACATATAAAGGTGTACTCGACGGGCTTAATGACAAAGGTTATAAGGAAGGTATTAACTTAGAAATAGACTACAAAAATGTAGAGCAGGATAAAGAACTTGCGCTGAAAACCGCTCTTGATTTTGTAAATAAACGGGTTGATCTGATTTTGACTTTGGGCACGGGAAGTGCCCTGTCGGCGTTAGAGGCTACCGAAAAAAAACCGATTCCCATTGTGTTCTCTATTGTGGGTGATCCAAAGGCCACCGGGATTATCCGAACTTACGAGGATTCCGGACGAAATATTACCGGTGTCAGTATGAAGGTCGACGTAAAAGAACAGTTTGATATGGTAAAAGAGGTCCTCCCTGAAATGGAAACACTGGGTATTATTTATTGCACGGAAATGCCTCAAGCGGTGGTCACCGGGAAAGAAGCTAGGACCGCCGCTGTTGAATTGGGATGGGAGCCTCTGACCGCATCATTTTCCAAAAGGGATTTGCCGGAACTTGAAAAGATTGTGGATTCGTTGGCAAAAAACGTTGATTCCATTTATATTCCGACGGATCCTATATTGAATTTACCTGAACATTTACAAACCATCATTCATATCTCGGATAAACACAAGATACCCGTTTTCTCAGTTACAAAAAAATCCGTAGAAAATGGTATATTGATGGCGGTTCATTGCGATTTTTACGAAATTGGCCGACAAGCCGCCGATCCTATCGTACAGATATTATCAGGAGTTAATGTGCGGACGATCCCTTCTCAAAAACCGATTATCAATAAACTGTCCTTGAATTTGAAAAAGGCAAAGAATTTGAACATTCAAATCAAACGCCAGGTTATTTTAAAAACCGACAATATTATTGATTGAAAGAGAATTATTATGCAATTTTCACGACTTTTACCGAAAAAATTTAGTGCCCGATTGATAGTGATTACCATCAGTTCCGGTTTGATTCCTATTATAATTTTTGGCTGCTTGATCAGCATATTCGAGCACCGATTTCTCACCCAAGCCAATAGTGCGGTTTACCGGGGGCAAGAAGAGCAGTGGCAACGAAGTAGAACCATATTGAAAAAAACGTCAGAGGATTTTATTCGCCAGAAAGTACTGGACGTGGTTCTTCAGTTGGAATTATACCTTCAGGCCCATCCTGATATGACGGTAGAAGACCTGCAAAATGACGTTAGATTCAGAGAAATTGCTGTTCAACCCGTGGGCAAAAAAGGATACACAGCTGTTCAGGATGTTGATACCGCTATGAATCGCTTTCATAAAGACTCCAAAATAGAAAATCTGGACTTACACTCGCTATCGGACAAACTGCCGGAGTTTTGGACGATCATGAAAAACAGTCTGGGGGGTAGATATTCATATGGATATTACAAATGGAAAGAGTCTAACGGAGAATTGCGGGATAAGTTTATGTACATCGCCCCCATCAATGAAAAAACCGCAGACGGGGTTCGATTGGGCGTTTCGGCAACAAGTTATATTGACGAGTTCACCCGCCCGATTCTGGCCGCACAGGATGTTTCTCACGGCACAACCCGCTACTTGATGATTGTATTAAACAGCCTCATACAATCATTTAAAACCGTGGGGTTTTTGTCTATGGGTTTGGGCATGTTGTTTATTGTCGCTTTTTCTTCTTGGACGGGCACCTATTTTTCTCGTGCCATCACCAACCTCCAAAAGGCGACCCAGGCGGTCAATCAAGGCAACTTCGACATACGGGTTAAGCCCGCCATGTCCGGCGATGTGAGAGAATTAATAGAAAATTTTAACCAGATGCTGGCCCAATTATCTTTGACTACGGTAAAAAAAGAACAGTTAGAAGCAAGTCAGAAAGAATTAAAGACAACCAATGCCCAGCTGCATCAGGAAATCTTAGAACGTGAGCAGGCCGAGAAAGCGTTGCGAGAAAGCGAAGAAAGATTTCGAGAGTTAGCCGAATTATTGCCGGAGACGATCTTCGAAATAGATGTAAATGGTGATCTTACATTTGTGAATCGCAGCGGATTAGACCAGTTTAAGGTCACTCAACAAGACCTCGATCAAGGAATAAATGGATTTGATATGTTTATTCCGGAAGATCGCCAACGAGTCATGGAAAATGCCCAAAAGGTATTGCAGGGAAAACAGATTGGTCTTTTAGAGTATACCGCATTAAGAAAGGACGGCAGCACATTTCCCGTTATGGTAAATGCAGCCGCTATAACCTATGAAAACAACCCCATCGGTTTGAGAGGAATTGCTATTGATATTAGCGAAAGAGTACAGTCAGAACAGGCACTGCGGGATAGTGAATCTAAATTCCGCAGCCTTTTTAATTTATCTCCTCAAGCCATTGCTCTGACTGAATTAGAAACGGGCAAACTGACGGATGTCAATAATATGTTTTGTGAGCTAACCCAATATTCCAAAGGAGAAATTATTGGAAAGACAACAACGGGAGTCGGTTTTTACTCTCATGATGATAGGATCGGATTTTTAAATGAGTTACAGACATCCGGAGAAGTCAATGGATTGGAAATGGATTTTAAAGCCAAAGACGGCAGCATTCTCAATGCACTGATGTTTGCCAGAGTCATTCGGATTTCAGGTAAATCTTTTATTCTAAATATTTTCCTTAACATCACTGAACAAAAAATGCTTCAAACCCAACTCCAGCAAGCCCAGAAGATGGAATCCATCGGCACGTTGGCCGGCGGCATTGCCCATGATTTCAACAACATCCTTTATTCCATAATTGGATATACTGAATTGGCTTTAGATGATACTGAAAAAGAAACCCAATTACATGGCAATTTACAGGAATTGCTTATCGCTGCACATCGTGCCGGAGACCTGGTCAAACAGATCCTCACATTCAGCAGGCAGGCTGACCAGAAACTGAAACCATTAAAAATTCAGCTCGTTGTCAGAGAGGCATTGAAACTTATCAGATCTTCCTTACCGACAACCATTGAAATCAACCAAAATATCAGCAATACCTGTGGTTTGGTTATGGCCGATGCCACACAGATTCATCAGGTCGCCATGAATCTTTTGACTAATGCCTATCATGCCATGGAAGATCAAGGCGGAAAACTGGACGTCACCCTAAAAGAGTTGGATTTAGATGTGGATGACTTGAAAGACCCGGCCATGCTTGCCGGACCATATGTTTGTTTGACGGTGGAAGATACCGGCGCAGGCATTGATGAGTATTTAATGGATCGCATATTCGAACCCTATTTTTCCACCAAGGGAAAAGATAAAGGCACCGGGCTGGGCCTTGCCATGGTGCACGGCATCGTCAAAAGCTTTGGAGGTAACATAAGGGTATACAGCGAGCCGGGCAAGGGAACCGCATTTCATGTTTATCTGCCGACAATCCAAACCCAGGCCGAAACAAAAGAAATTCGGATCAAATCACCAGTGAAAGGGGGTAAAGAACGAATCCTTATCGTTGATGATGAAGAACAGATTGTTCGTATGTCACAACAGATTCTGGAACGACTCGGCTATCATGTCACCGTACGAACCAGCAGCATTGAAACACTGGAAGCGTTTCGGGCAGCTCCTGACAGGTTCGATCTTGTCATCACCGATATGACCATG
>JASFLX010000058.1:0-13022 GCA_050117895.1 Desulfobacterales bacterium
CTCTTTCTTCTTTATTCAGTCTGCCCATTTCTACGAGAACTTTTCCGATACCCGCTTCTCTAAGGGTATCAATTCTCATCAGGGATTCAACGCTTTTGTTGGTGGCGCAAATAAACGTATACTCCGAAGTCAGTTTTGATTTATTTAAAAATTTAACCGTAGCGCCCGAAAAAACAATATGATAGTTTAATAAAAAGTATCCGGCGGCTCCCAAAAGAGCCAATAGAATATAAGAACTCACTTTTTTCATCATTATATGGATTCCTCTATTAAATTTTCTTTATCTGCTACTCAAAGTGTTTATCAGCTTATAGATTTTTATTCAACCTAAAACCGTTATCAATTTTTATCAAATTCTGGATGGAAACTAATTATCAAATCTGACTTGCCAACCGTATTTTTTTAATATATTAAAATGTGAACATTCTGATTTTTAAAAAATCGTTTTTATCAATTCCTTAATGAACAATCAGCTGTAAGCGAATTTACCTAAAATATTTCCAATGGAAGATTTGACCGGTAAACAACTTGGCCATTACCAGATTGTTGCCCGTTTGGGTGTAGGAGGCATGGCCACTGTTTTTAAGGCATATCAGCCGAGAATGGACCGTTATGTGGCCCTCAAAATTCTGCCGCGTCACTTTTCCGATAATCCCGAGTTTATTAGCCGCTTTTCCCAGGAAGCCCGTCTAATTGCACAATTGGAGCACCCTCACATTTTGCCGGTATACGACTTTGGCGAGTCGGACGGTTACACTTACTTGGCAATGCGTCTTGTGGAGGGAGGATCCCTGTCCAACCTACTAAAAAAGCAAAGCAAATTAGAATTGACCCAGATAAATCACATCATTACTCAAGTGGGCGGAGCGCTCGACTATGCCCATAAGAGGGGGGTAATACATCGAGATTTCAAGCCTGGAAATGTTCTCATTGATGAGTTTGGAAACTGCCTGCTGACAGATTTCGGGATAGCCAAGATAGTTGAAACCACAAGCAATTTAACTCATACGGGTGGTATCCTTGGAACACCTACTTATATTTCACCGGAACAGGGTTCGGGGAAGTCTATAGACAATCGCAGTGACATCTACTCTCTTGGCGTTGTATTATACCAAATGGTTGTCGGCGGTGTTCCATACCAAGCAGACACCCCGATGGCGGTAGTGTATATGCATATTCATGATCCGTTACCATTACCGCGACAGCAAGTCCCGGATTTGCCTGAACCGATTGAGCGCGTCATTTTGAAGGCATTGGCTAAAAATCCCGATGCCCGATATGCAACAGCCACTGAGCTGGTTAATGCTCTGAAAAATGCCATGGACCAAACTTCTTTCCAACTGGAAGAGGTTCAGGAACCCGTTCATGAGCATGATCCGACCCAAATTGCCGGAAAAACACCCACTGATCCCGAAGAATTGCCGACCGTACTCGCTGCTAAACCTACACCGGGAGCAGATGAAATCAAAAAAACCGAAAAGAAGAAAAAACTGCCCGAACACAAAGAGGAGGTTCGAACAGGACACCGTTGGGTTTACGGTGTTTTAGTCATTTTTCTTCTGGCCGTGTTCGCCGGAGCAGGGTGGCTTTACTATAATAACCTGTTTTTATCCGAGCATATTCTCAAAGTAGACACAAATCCGGCCGGTGCAGATGTATATGTGGATGGCGCGCATGCGGGTGTTTCTCCTGTCCAGTTAGAAAAACTGACTCCGGGAGCACACAGAGTCCGTGCATCAAAAAACCGGTATGAGGATTATATAGAAGATCTTTTCATTCAAGAAGGCAAATCCAGGGCCATCACGGCTGAACTGACCCCGAAGCCTTTTGGTGATTTAAAGGTGGACAGCAACCCTTCAGGAGCCGAAGTTTTTATTGATGACGACTCAAAAGGTGATACACCAATAGCTCTTGAAAACCTGCCCAAAGGAACCCGGAAAGTGATGCTAAAGAAAGAAGGCTTTGATTCTTGGCAGGGTACTGTTGAAATCGTGCCTCTGGAAAAAGCCCATGTATCGGCTGAACTTGCGGCAAGTTATGGTAGTTTGAAAGTAATCAGTGAGCCCAACGGCGCTGAAGTTCTCATCGGCGATAAAAGTATGGGAAAAACTCCCCTGATGATCGAGAAAGTGATAAAAGGAAAGACGAATGTTGAAGCCAGAAAAGCATGTTTTGCAATGACTAAAAAAGCGGTTACGATTTTAGCGGGCCAGGAAACCAATGTTCGGTTTGAGCTTGAAAACGTTTGCGGCAGTATTGCTGTTGACAGTAAACCAACCGGGGCTATGTGGTATCTTGACGGTAAGCAAATGGGTATAACACCAGGTAAAATCGGAAATGTTAAAAAGGGTGAGCATCGGTTAAAAATTGTAAAGGGAAACTATGACGATTGGAGCGGAAAGGTACAGGTAAAAGTAGGCGCAACCCAAAGCGTATTTGCTGATCTCGTTTATTCAGTGGTTGACAGCAAAGGTCACTTTAATCAGTATCGCAGTGGTGTGGTGAGAGATACAAAGACGGGTCTTGAATGGTATGCCGGGCCTGACAAAGATACAAACTGGGATAAGACTAAACAATGGGTTGAGAGTCTTAAGGTTGCCGGCGGTGGTTGGCGGATGCCCTCAAGAAATGAGCTGGCAACCCTTTATGAGAAAGGGGAAGGCACACGCAACATGACCCCGTTATTGAAGACTAACGGATGGTTTGTATGGTCGGGAGAAACTAAAGGTTCGTCGTCGGCTTGGCTCTTTGGCTTTTACCACGGCAAAGGGGTCTGGCGCTCCCAAGACTCTTCCGGCAACGGGCGGGGTTTTGCGGTGCGTTCGCGAAAGTGATGGATTATCTGACAAGAGGGGTTACCCATTCAGCGATAATATAGAGGCTATCCAATCCCTTCCGGAGAAAGAGATACCCCTTGAAAATAATTTACGATGCATACCATCTCAAAAATTTCATGAAGAAGAATTTTGATAAAATTAAGCCACAAAAAAAAGTGAATGCGTGCTCAGTGCAAATTTCTGGTCGTAAGCAATGGTTATGGCAAAAATAAATTACTTTGGAAAAACAGATAGCGGTCTTGTACGCCCAAATAACGAAGATACGTTTCTCATTAAGCCTGACCTGGGATTCTGCCTCGTGGCAGATGGTATGGGCGGCGCTGCTGCTGGAGAACTTGCCAGTCGGATATTTGCCGAAACTGCTTTTGAGGTTTTCCAGAAAGCGGAAAAGCGATCTGAAACAGAAATTCAGGAGCAAGCCCCAACTTCCACAGACAGTAGTGATGATGCAACAATAATTAGTTCTGAAACAGAAATTCTGAGGAGAGTCCAAACGACTTTTATTCTGGCCAATGAAAGAATTATCAACCACGTCAAAAAAACGCCCAAGCACGAGGGCATGGGTTGTACAGCAGAGTTGATTGCGTTTTCCGACGAGGATTTTGTCCTCGGACATATGGGAGACAGCCGAGTCTATCGTATTCAAAATGGCCAATTAAAACAGCTCACCAAAGATCATTCTCTTGTCCAAGACCAGATCGATCAGGGCCTGATATCACCCGAAGAAGCCCGCAAGCATTCATTACGAAATGTTATTACGCGAGCAGTTGGAATTGAAGAAAAGTGTGATCTCGATATTTTAAGAGGTAAAACGTACTCGGGAGACTTGTTTCTCCTCTGTTCAGACGGCCTCACCGATATGGTCGATGATAACTTGATCCACAAAGTTCTTTCATCACCTAATGACTTGCCTCAAAAGACTGAAAAACTCGTTGAAATGGCTAAAATTGCCGGGGGCAGGGATAATGTCACAGTGGTTCTATCCGAAATACTGTGATCAAGAGAAGAAGGCCCTTCCTTTAAAAAATAGTTGACAACAATAAACCGGGGGTCGGGGAGTTTTTCTTTTAAAGCTACAAATTAAACGGAATGAATGATCCGCAACGAAATCGTACACTGTTTGAATGCATTAGGGATCGTTGCGAAAAAACAGCACTTTTATGAATTCGTAATAAAAAAATAAAAAATGTTATCCTCCTAAGTTATTTATTTAAATATTGATACACTGTTTTTTCGTTACGAGCCTTTATGCATGAGTTTGTACGATGTAGTTGCGGATTGTTCATGGAGCGGTTAAATTAAAAAAACTCCCAGACACCTCATCTATTTAGGTTTTTTATCCTATCAAGGGATTGTAAAAAAAGTAAAGGGTTGCCTGAAATCAATTATATCGGTTAGGGGTAATAAATATTTTTGTCATCCCATTCAACCAGGGTTCGTGATACAGAGATATCGATAAAGTCTCCCGGCATGGGAGTACTATTAAACATTTTCCATCTGCCGTTTGGTAACTCAACCATAAGAACCGTATGATCACCTAACGGCATCCTGATTACTCGAAGCCTCATGCCTTTGGGGTAACCGAGTCTTTTGAGTGTTCCATACATGAATATGGCAATGTCTTCACAGTCTCCACTAAAATCCTCGAGAAATTCCTGATAGGTTTTCCAATAGTCATCGCCGTATTCCATTTCATATTTTGAAATCATTAAACATGAACTCATGATGTTATCGATAAGGGCCTCATTCCAGTTTTCTTTTTGAATTCTTTTTTGCCAGTTTTCAATCGCCCACCGGTAATCGACACCGGGATTTTTGGGTTGAAAATACACAGGGGAACACCCGATAAAAATTAATAAAAAGAATACAATTAAGTTTTTCATAAAAAGACCTAGTAAAAAATAGAAACCAAATATATCTAAAAATCGCTTCGTTTATATTTCGTTATTTCAGTAATCGGCCACAAAGTATATGCTACTTTGTGGCATGTCAAGTTCGGATGAAAAATTTTATATCTCAAATTTCGCGCCGCCTGATTCGCTTTAGAGATGTTTGGCGACAGACGGATTTCCTCGTTTGAGTTAATCCTAGTGCAAAAAACGTGTTAACTTTAAAATTCCATCTTAAAAGACAATGAATTAAATTAGATATCAATTAGTTAGCTTAAATAGGCGACTTGCCAAATCTGAACATTGTGACAATATTTGTCCAAGTTATTTCGGATTTTCGGCAGATATTTCGCTCATTCTGGAAAAATGGTTATCCATCTATACCGAACATTCTTTAAAGTTATCGGCATATGCGGAGAAAAAGTTTAGCAGTTATATTTTGAGCGAGGTTGGATCAATAAAATAGGCTATTATTTTATAAGGTTGGGTGATTTGCGTGTAGGGGTAGACACGAGGTCCAAATTACTCGGACAGGAAATTCTCCAGTTTCTCTCGATGGTCCTGAGAAATTTCTGCAAACTCTATACCCAGAAAAATGGAGCTCACTTCCCCTTTTTTTTCTGCAACTCTTTTCAAGGTGCCCGAGCAATGGATGATCCCCTTTGATTGGGGTAAGTTGATGGTCAATCGGATCTTAGAATTGATTAAAAGGTCAAGGAGGCGGTGGTCCCGGGCATGTATTCGGATTCCAGAAACGGAGATTTTGTTGGAAATCGCATGAAAGAGGGTTCCTTCAAATTCGTCAGGAATATCAGAGCTGGAGGGAAAATGAAAATCCACGGGAAGTTCAATATTGAAACGGGGTTGCTTTCTTCGCTCCGTAAATCCGGCTGCCCGTTTCTTTTCTTCCAGATCCTTCAGGCTTTCCCGGCAGCACTCCTCTATCACCTCCCTGACTGCAGGCGAATTATTCATGACTTCCCGCATACACTCCAATCTCAACTTGCATAGAAGCGTCTCCTCCAGGACCTGAACAGTTACCATTCTGGGAACACCGGTTAGAAAAGAGATCTCGCCGAAATACTGGTTACCAGTAAGGAAGGACACCAGGATCTCTCTGCCTTGGTTGTCATAAGTGATGACCTGGACTCTACCATCCAAAATTATGTATAGTGATCTCCCGAGGTCACCCTGCCGGATAATGATACTGTCCGGATCGAAGAGCACGAGGTTTGCCACCTGGCTGAGTCGAGCGAGGTCTTTTTCTCCTAATCCGGCAAAAAATGGAACTTTAGAAATTGCATGTATCAATCTACGGGATCGATTTGAAAGATCACCGCTGTTCAAGCAAGTGGAAATATCCGACTCGTTTAACTCCGAGGCCTCCATCAGGTGGATCTGCTCCCGAGCTTCCTCTCCCTGAAAAAACCGAAGGGGCACACTTCCGACCACAAGGGTATCCCCGCTGGAGAGGATTGACTTCTTTATCCGCTCTCCATTAACAAACGTTCCATTAGAACTGCCGATGTCTTCCACAATAGAACGGCCATCCTCCACATAGTAAACAGCATGCTTTTTGGAGACAGTGGGATGTGACAGGCAGATATGATTCTCCATACCCCGCCCGATACTCTCTCGCGCTTCCAAGGGAAAAACCTTCTCTTCAAGCGGCCCTTTTTCTATAAAAAGGTAGGATTTGATCATGGCCAAAAGAAATTCTAGTAATACTGCGACACAGGCTGTTGATAAAAATTTGCTATTTTGTTAAAAATTATAGAAAAATTAGGCTGATATGTCAAACAAAATATAGCATCAAGATATGGTATTTTGGACGATACGGTTTTTCCGGCAGGTTGTCAGGGAAATTCGGGTAAGCCTGGTTCTCTGGGCCATGATTCTTTATTTGGGGTCAGTCATGGCGGAGTGCCACAATAGGGTCGACATTTGCGGCCTGCCGGGCGGGGTACAGACCGAAGAAAATGCCGACTAAAAAAGACATCAATAGAGGCAGGGCCACACCCCAGAGGGAAATAGCCACCCGCCATCCGGCAATCCAGGAAATCACCCAGACAGCTGCAAAGCCGAACATCAACCCGATTATTCCGCCGGAAACCGTAAGAATTACCGATTCCGATAGAAAATGGACAATAATATGTCTTCTGGTTGCCCCGACAGCCCGACGGATGCCGATCTCCCGGGTCCGCTCCGAAACCGTTGCCAGCATGATATTCATAATGCCTATGCCACCCACCAAAAGGGATATGCCGGCTATGGCCCCGAGCACCAGGTTAAAAGTGCGTTGTGTTCGCTCTGCCTGCTTCAGCAATTCAAGGGGAACCAAAAGCTGGTAGTCCTGGGCATAATTATGAGACACTTCCATTATCCGTTTGACCAGCTCTGCTGCGGCCATTACATCCTCGGTGCGAGCAACTTGGGCAACGATTTCAGATAGTTGATGAGCAGTTCCAACCCTTTTCTTCAGTCCACCACCCCTTCTTTTTAGAGTTCCGGCGGTTTCCAGGGGAACAAATACCATCTCGTTGTAATTGCGTACGGAGACGGTGGAAGATTTCCCGGTTTGCCGTTCAATGCGGCTCAAGATTCCGACGACTTTAAACAGGTGGTCATCGATCCGAATGAAGCTTCCGGGTCTTCCCCGTCCCCCCAGGAGGCGTGCCACATCATTGCCCAGCACGCACACCAGGTTTTTCTGCCGCCTATCCTGGGATGCGATGAAGCGACCGGCAGATATATGCATACTTTGAAGTTCTGCATAGTTGGCCGAACAGGCGACCACCTGGGGTGATATCTCCCTGGCAAGTCCGAGAATGGACGCACTGACTTCCCGCAGGCATCCTACCCTCTCAGTTATGACACACCCCTTTTCAATCCGTTTCAGATCGGCGATATTCAGCCCTCTGGAAAGATGCTCCCGGGCTCTGGCTGCCTGGTCCTTGGTCAGGGGAACGGCCTTGATGTAAATATTCCGGGTGCCCAGCTGCTCTATCTGGCTGACCGTTTCCTTTTTGGCACCTTCTCCCACAGAGATCATGGCGACCACGGCCATTACCCCGCAGACAACCCCTAGTGCACTGAGAAACGACCGGAGTTTTTGCTGTAGCAGGCTTCGTACGGCAACTCGAAGAATTTTCGTGGTTTTATAGGGATTCACCGATAATCTGCCCGTCACTGATGGTTACGCAGGAATCGGCAAAGGACGCCACCTGCGGGTCATGAGTTACCAGGATGATGGTTCCCCCCTGGTTGTGAAGTCTTTTGAAAAGCAACATAATATCCCTGCTGTTCACCGAGTCCAGATTGCCGGTTGGCTCGTCCGCCAGAATCAGTTTCGGTTGAATCGCCAGGGCCCGCGCAATCGCCACTCGCTGCATTTCACCTCCGGAAAGCTCTGCCGGCCTGTGGTTGATCCGGTTGCTCAAGCCAACCTGATCTATTGCGGTAAGCACCTGTTCATTGATTTGGTTTTGGTTAATTGCATGGTAGAGAAAAGGAAGTTCGACGTTTTCAACCACCGTCAAGTTGGAGATCAAGTTGAACGTCTGGAAGACAAAACCGAGGTAACGGGAACGCATATGGGACAATTGGTCATCGGAAGACTTCAGCACGTCAACTCCATCCAGCAGATAGGAGCCGGTGGTCGGGCGGTCCAGGCAGCCGATGATATTCAGCAAGGTTGACTTGCCGGAACCGGATGCGCCCATAACTGCCAGGAATTCTCCCTTGACCATGCGCAGGTAAACGTTGCGGAGAACCGGGATGGTGGTGGTTTCTTTCTGGTAATTTTTGACAATCTCAGAAGCTTCTACAATAGGTGTATTCATGGATCTTCACGGACTATTTGATCAGAGGCAGGTCGCAGCAAACTGACCCGGTCTCCTTCCTGGAGGCCGGAAACAATTTCCACCAGGTCCTCGTTCTGTCTTCCGGTAACCACCTTTTTTTTCCAGAACCTCTCATGGTTTTCAGCGAGATAGCAAAAGGTTTTGGAACCATTATTGAAAATGGCCTGAACCGGCAAAAAAAGAATATTTGCCGCGTTGCCGGCCTCAATGGTGACTCTGGCAGTCATTCCCGGCCGCAGTCGGCGGTCTTCTTGGGTCAGGGTAACGGTCAGTTGAAAATATTTTTCCCCAATGCCGCCCTCAAAACGTTCAGTGGCCAGCATACCGATGGTGGTGACTTCCCCGGGAAACAAGGTGTCTGGATAAGCATCCACATGTACCGAACAGGGCTGGCCAATCGCTATCTTGTGGAGATCAATTTCACGAATTTGGGTCTTGACAATCATGGTTGAAATATCCGGCAGATACAGGAGTGGCTGGTTCTGCCAAACCCGGTCGCCCACCCGGGGCGTACGCTTTTGGCCGGAACGAAAGGTTTCATACAGAATGGCAATGCCGCCAAAGGGAGGACGGATCGTCGTCTTTTTCAGTTCGGCAAGGGCCTGCTTGAGAGCCGCTTCCGCGGTTTCCAGTTTTCCCTGGACCTCGGCAAGCGCCGAAGCCGCCCGGGCCACCTTATATTCCGTTCCTTTTTTGACCTGCTGAATATCAGTTCCCGCCTTGTCAACTTTAGCTCGGGCCGTCTGTACCAGAGTCGGCAGCACATGTTCTTTATAACTTTCATAGCGTTGTCGGTTGGTCTGATACAGCTCATCCAGCTCTTCAACTTTCTTGCGTGCAAGAGAAAGTTCGTTCGGATTGGTAAATCCCTTCGCCTGGAGTCTGTCAAGATCGGAGATATAAGCCTGGTATTTATTATATTCCTCTCTGGTTTTATCAAGATCATTCTTATACTGGGCCAGTTGCAGAGGACCGTCACCTTCCACCAGTTTATGGAGTTCGAGTTCAGCGACTTTCAGGTTGAATTCCGCGGTTTGGATTTCAAGTTCCCTCTGGTTTTTTTCCCATTTCAACATCTGCCTTGCCGACTCGACCGCAGCCTCCAGGCTGCGCACCTCGCCGCTGAGTCGATGTACCTCGGTCTCAAATGGGGTCGGGTCAAGACGGACCAGAACATCGTCCTTTGTCACTACCGAGCCGTCTTCAACCAGGAAAATAATTTTCCCCTTATCTCCCCGGATGGTTGATGACACCATATGAGTGCGAGCCGCATCCAGCACGCCCACTGTTTTGACGTTTATATCAAAATCTCCCCGGGCAACCTGCACCATTTGGATATCACGGATCGCGGAAGCCGGCCGTGAAAAGCAGCGGGACAGCAAAAGAGCCATCACCGCCACCAGCGGAACAATGATATATATGGCATTCTTATGGTATTTTACCCTGTCCATGCTCTTTTCTATGATTCAATCAAGGTTCCCATGGCAGCCCGCAAACGGTATCTGCCGACGATATGCTCAATTTTGGCGGCCAGCAAATTAACCCGGGCCGTCTGCAGCTCTGTTTGAGCCTCGATCACGTCAAAATTATTTGCCATTCCATAACCAAACTTGATTTCAGCCAAGGCCAGCTTGCCGCTGGCCTGGTTAATCTGCTCTTTTCTGATCTGCATTCGTTCTGCGGCTTTGAGCAGAGAATCGAAATTTTGGCGCACCTCCCGCTTAATACCGTCAATTCTTGTCCAACGGTTCAGCTCATCGGTCTTGACCGCCAGCAGGGCCTGTTGATAGGCGGCTTTTTCGGCGGTTCTCGACCAGTCCGTCGTGCTGGTCAAGTTAATACTCCAGAAATCCTCATTCAATCTCACGGAGCGACTGAACGTATCATCGCTTCCCGAACGGGTGTAATTGGCAACCAGATCCAACTGGGGTAAAAGATTGTTTTTGGCGACTCGGGATGCCCGCCGGGCTTCTTCGATTTGATCGTCAATTTGCTTGAGCTCCACTCGATTCTGCAGTGCCGCTGCCACCGCTTCCTCCAGGGTGACATCAAGGGGCTGGTAATCCACGGGTGCCACCACCTGAATGGCCTGCTCCAGGGGGGCGGCCAGGACGATCTTTAACCGGTCACCGGCGCTTCGCAACGCCTCACGGGCACGGGTCAGGTTATCCTGGGCATCCTTGAGTTGGATTTCCGCCCGATAGACATCGATGGGTGTGGCCAGGCCAATTTTTTCCCTGGCCTTGGCCATGACCACATGGCCCTGAAAACTCTTGGTCTGATCCTGGTAGAGACGTACCAGTTCCCCCTGCTCGACAATATCGTATGTGGCAGATACGGCTTCTATCACAATATTTACTTTGACCAAATAGTGTGACCGGTGTGCCGTGCGCAGGGAATACTCGGCCGTTCGGACGGAATTCAGGTTAATTTCCGAACCAAACCCGCGTAACAGGGGCAGGATTAAAGATATTCCGAACTCTCCGCTATATGCCTCTGAATCATCGTCATCATCAAACCTTGTGATTCTCGGACTCAAGGCAGCCACCGGTCCCGGGGCAAACTTTTTTTCAACCGTTACTCCCGCACCCACACTGCTCGTATCGTCGGTGGCCCTGGCATCGGCACCGGGAATAAGCTTTAATTCAAACTCGGATTGAGCGGCATCTAAAGAGTACTTTCGATTTTTAACACCGTACGTCGAGCTGATCAGACTCCGGTTGGCACGCAAAGCCAGGTTGATGACATCCGTCAACGTCAGGACCGATTCCGACCGGGTTCCGGTTTTCAGCGGGCTGCCCGATTCTTGTCCCCAAATCTCAACACCCATGAAGCAAAGCAGGAAGAAAGCCGCCAACGAGAAAAACTGTGCGCCCTTCCTGACATTTCTTTTCAGTCTATGCACGTAATTCTCCTTCTTCTTGCACGGAAGACGAGAAAACAGCCTCCTTTATTTTGATCTTGAAAACCTGGTCCTTTGGGCCAGGTCAGAGTTTTCCGACTCTGCCTGAAGAATCGCTGCAAGAGTTTGAAGTGAACTAAAGTTTAAAGTGAGCTAAAGTTAAGGAATTCTGTCAATTATATAAAAACAGCGGAGCGAAGCGACACCATAACTTTAGGCACTTTAGATCACTTTAGGCACTTTTAACTTTTACGGCTTTAAGTAAAACAGTCCCTTCCAGGGGCAAACCAAAGCCTGGTCCTATGAGCCAGGATTCTTTACTTGGCAAACGTGGTTACGACGACCCATTCTCTTTAGTCGCCATAGACCCGATCAAGGTCCTTCTCATACCGTTCTTGATTCGTAACGGTACACCTCCTTGCGCTCGAGCCGTTGCGCGGCTCAGGGAAATTCGAACAACAGATCTTTTGTGCCTCGTCTTGTAGAAATACGATTTTTGTATGTTTAAGAGAGATTACCGTTTTATAAGTCTTACCTCGGCATCACATCTGTCCATACATCCCGATATCTATCTGGCGAAATTTACGGTCCCAGGTTCACCGTTGCTCCAAGTACCATCCAAAGTAAAATTATCGGTAGTACCCGTTACCGGACCTGAAAATGAGCCACCATCTACAACCCAGACAGAAAAAATATCAGTGGATTCATCAAAGCTCCATCCTATAGGGCCTTCTAAAGTTTCCCCGTTAAGCACCTCCACTGCAAACCCTGTTCCACCACTATCGAACGTAAATGTACCATGATATTGTTCATAAGTTCTGAATGGATCTGTTGCCTGATACGTTCCTATGAAATCGCTTTCTGTAGCTTCACTGACATCTGTAGATGTAGAGCTACTGCTACCACTGCTGCCGCCACCGCCACTGGCTGCTGCCGCCGCTCCGCCGGCAATAGCTGCAACCACCGCCGCGGTGGTTCCGATTCCCACGCCGCCGACAACCGCAGAACCGGCCGCAGCAGACGAGAAACCGCTGGACGAGAGCCCCGAGATGGTTTCCGATGTGCCCATGAGCAGCATGGCCGCCACCGGGGTGGCCATCAGCGCCTGTTCCGCCAGATCAAACTTGGGGTCCTCATCAAGAGCTTTCTGGAACGCCTCCCGGGCATCATCGTACTTCTCCTGATCCAGATAATCCAGACCCACACCGAAGGAGGTCAGTGCCACCAGGCTTTTGGTATGAATCTTGCCAAAGGCACCCGGCATTTTGTCACAATCACGGCCCAGGTCTTCAATAATTTCGCAGGCGATCTCCTTTTCCAGGTCATAAAACCGTTTCAACGCTCCCTGGGCTTCCTGGGTGTTGATACTTTCCATCTGTTCTGCATCAACCAGTGCCGATGCAATCTGCATATTTTCTTTCTCTATATCAGCCAGGTTCCCGGTGGTAACATGCCGGGCTTTCAGCAGTTTCCCAAGCTTGGGGGCGGTCTTTGGGTCAACCAGCCCCGAGGTTCCAAGATTCATCTCCTG
>JASFLX010000059.1:0-12967 GCA_050117895.1 Desulfobacterales bacterium
GCCAAGGTAGTTCGCTCCGCTCATCCCGCTATATAGCGGGAGAATGTTGGAATATTGGAACACTGGAATATTGGGTTCTGGGAAAATGGTATGTTGGGTTATTGTAAAATTTCTTTTGGCGGCGATTAAATAGAAGAATATCATCTTCTTTAAATCATTATCACAATATTCCATCATTCCAATAATCCATGACCGAGTTAAAAATATAAGCCTAAAAACACTTGTATTTCCAATATAATGTAGAATCTCCGAGCCGTCATACTATCGCCGGATTTTTTTTAATAAAAAAATAAAAAGGGGCGCACCGATCATTGCGGTAATGACCCCCGCAGGCATTTCTCCTTGTTTGGGAAGAACCCTTGCCAGGATGTCGCAAGAAACAAGGTAGGCGCCACCGCCAAGGATACATGCCGGAACAAGCACACGGTGGTCCGGCCCGAAAACAAGTCGAAAAAGATGCGGCACAACCAGTCCCACAAAGCCGACAAGCCCGCAGTAAGAAACCGTTGCGCTGACCATAAAAGACGTAGCCACCAGCAGGATAACGGTTACCGATTTTATATTTACTCCCAGGGTTTGTGCCGTTTCTTTGCCCATCAGTAGCAGATTCATTGAATTGGAAAACCAGAAAATCAGGATAAAACAGGGGCAAAGTATTGCGGCAAGTATTCCCACCTGGCCGATATCGACCATTGAAAGGTCACCCATAAGCCAGAAAATAATATTATGAAGCCTGGAGTCCTGGGTCATAGAAACGAGAAACATGATGACTGCCGCACAGAAAGCGTTTACCATAACCCCCGAAAGAAGGAGTGCATCTTTTTTAAGAATGGTTTGTCCCGATGACATGACAAGAATAAGCAAAAGTATAGCGATACTTCCGGCAAAAGCCATGAGGCTTACCCCGGGAAACCTTGAGAATCCGATCAGGATTCCGATAATGGCTCCGATGGCCGACCCTCCGGAAATTCCAAGGATATATGGCTCAGCCAGCGGATTGCGCAGCAGAGCCTGAAAAACAAGACCTCCCAAAGAAAGGGCCGCACCCACCAGAGTTGCCAGCAGAACCCGTGGAAAACGAATCTGCCAGATAATGGTATCCAGCATGGGATCAGATTCTCTTGCTTTAAGCAAGCTTTGAAAAAACATCTTGATCCCACTGGTAGTCGATCCCATGGAAATCCCCAGAAACATTGCGATAAGCAATAAAAGTACAAGAGACAACGAAATAACCGATAGTCGTTTTAAGAGCAATGGTGTTTTAGGTTTCACTGCGTTTCATCAAAAAGTTTGGGATGTATCAGTTTGACCAGCAACTCAAGACCGTCCACCAACCGCGGCGTGGGGCGGTCAAAACAATTGGAGTCCACAAGAAAAATGCGATGATCTCGAATCGCAGGCATATCCGGCCAGCGGCTCCACTCCGCCTTGACCTTCTCAAAAACCGTGGCACGAGCCATGGAGGTGATAATGAAGACTTCCGGAGAGAGGATAAGGACCTGTTCCCGGCTGAACCGCGGGTAGGCAACCGGCCCTTGGGCCAGGTTTTTTCCGCCTGCAAGGACAATGAGTTCATGGATAAAGGTATCGGTTCCCACAGATACAATCGGGGAAATACCGATCTGGAAAAAGACCCGGGGACGGTATCCGGCGGTTGCTACCAGGGACTCAACTTTAAGAACCCGGGATCGCATGCGTTGAACGAGAAGTTGGGCCTGTTGGTCGGCATTCAAAAGGTTGCCTATTTCCAGAACGGTTTGCATGACCGTTTCCAGATTCCTGGGATCTACGGCATATACGGGTATGTTAAGAGATTCCAGACGGCGGGCGACCACCCTGGGATTGCCGTCCTTGATAGCGATACAAAGATCAGGTTTTAATGCCACTATTTTTTCCAAATTGAGCTGAACATAAGAGCCCACTTTGGGGAGACTCACGGCCGCAGGGGGAAAGTCGCTATATAGAGTGACCCCTTTTAAGAGGTTTTCCTGGTTCAGGGCGTAAATGATTTCCGTGATACTCGGGGCCAGGGCCACAATCCGTTGCGGGTTATCCGGTACCGTGATCTGACGTCCCAGCTGATCCGTTACGATTTTTGCATCAGATGGCATAACCATGACGGTAAAAAGGAATACCATCATCATTAAAAAGACGACCCTGGATTTATTTTTTATCATTTTTTTACTCAAAAAAAAACCGGATCGAAGCTAAATCGATCCGGGGATGTCCCTTTTTTAATCCTCAAGATCTTTAAAGCAAAACTCAGCTCACGATAGTTTGGCTTTAAGGTTCAGACAGGTCTTCTGACTTTCGAATCATCCTAATAACCGCGCCTTCCCATCCGGTTGAATCAGACAGTGGCGTTCTGCGGTGTTCGTCCCCGATTACAGCGGCGGGCCCGTCCCCGAATTTCACGGGATTCCCTATTCGTCTCATATGAGCATCTGAACACACATATTACCTGAATTTTGCATATGAAAGCCTCCGACTCGTGCAAAATTCAGGTATTAAAATAATTAAAAAATAACAAAAAAGTCAATAAAATTATACAATGGCGTCAGTACGACCCATTTAAATCCCAATACGCGGAGAACGCTTCACGACGGCGTGTATCTCTTTCCAACCGACTGAAACTTGTGCTTAAGCAACCGTAAGCCCGAGCCGCGCCAGAGTTGTTAAGAATATTTTTTGATAAATTATTCCATTGCATTTTTAAATAATAATTTCATTCGGCTCGGGCAAACGCGTGCTAAAGCCCTTCAAACAGTCAGTCGGTTTCCAAGAGAAACACCCCGTCGTTACGCTGTACCGAGATCACATGCGTTTACCCTGAAAATGGTGTCCCTTTTACAATACTGCATAGACTCATAAAACTTCATTTCTCACAACAATGACGGGGTGCACTCTTTGCAATTCCTGCTGAATGGTGATAACTAAAAAATAATG
Organism: Desulfobacterales bacterium; assembly: GCA_050117895.1. Taxonomy (GTDB): domain Bacteria; phylum Desulfobacterota; class Desulfobacteria; order Desulfobacterales; family UBA11574; genus S5133MH16. The sequence continues at coordinate 2,947 of JASFLX010000059.1, forward strand.
AACTCGTAAAAAGTCCGATTTAGACGGTTTCGTAACAAGTTCAAATTCCCCCGAACAAATCTCTCGGGATAAAAAGGCGTCGCAAATTTTGTAATCATGAGGCGTACTTTTCGTAAGTTGAATGATTGCGAAATGCAGCACAACGTCCCGCTGAACTAAAGCGGGAGACTTTTTACGAGACCGTCAAAAAATGAACTACTGTAACTTTAAATGAGCCGGAGGCTTTCATATGCAAGGCCTTGCGATATATACCAGCAACCACATGGAGATCCTTGCCCAACAACTGGCACGGATGGTCAGAGAACCACTCCCTTCTCCGCTGGTCCCGGAGATTATCGTTGTTCAGAGCAGGGGAATGGAGCGCTGGGTTTCCATGGAGATCGCCAGGCACAACAGTATTTGCGCCAACTGTTCTTTTCTTTTTCCCAACCTGTTTTTGCAGGAAATTGCTAAAACAATCATTCCTGATTTGCCGGAAGACTCCCCGTTTGATCCGGTTGCAATGACCTTCAAGATCATGAATGTCTTGCAGTCATCCATTCATTTGCCGGGTTATGAAAGCCTGAAAAGATATATGGTTGATGATAAAAATGGCATGAAGCGGTTTCAGATTTCGCAAAAAATAGCGGATCTGTTTGATCAGTACCTTGTTTTCAGGCCGGAAATGATTTTTAGATGGGAAAAAGGCAAAGAAGACCACTGGCAGGCACAGCTTTGGAGAGAGATTTCATCCGGAACAAAAAGTTTGCATCGAGCCCGGATGCGAAAAACCCTTCTTCAAAAGATCAAAAAACAACCCCATGAAATAAAAAATCTTCCTGATCGTATATCCATATTCGGAATATCTTATCTGCCCCCGTTTCATCTGGAGGCATTTATTGAAATATCCCGGCTTTCTCAGGTGAATCTTTTTCTGATGAACCCGTGCAGGGAATATTGGGCGGAGATTGTTTCCCCCAGGCAAATAAAAGAGATACAGAAAAAATATATAACATCAACAGGGATCACAGAGGAACTCTACCTGGAAGAGGGGAACCGGTTCCTGGCCTCCATGGGGACGTTGGGGAGAAATTTCTTTTCAATGATCAGCGGGATTGATTGCCGGATGTTCGAGCAATTCGAGGATCCGGACGAGCATCATATGCTTTCTAAAATTCAACGGGATATTTACCATTTAAAGGACCGAAAAATTTATCCCCAAGATTCATCTCCCGACCTTGAACCCGGGGATATTTGCCCCCCATCACCCCACACGGACACCATGCAACGGGATGTTGACACTTCAATTCAGATTCATTCCTGCCACAGTCCCATGCGGGAGATTGAAGTTCTCCATGACAATCTCCTTGCCATGTTTGAAGAAGATCCTGATCTTTTGCCCAAAGATATTGTGGTGATGGCCCCTGATATAGAATCCTATGCACCATTCATACAGGCCGTGTTTGACGCACAGACAGATGAAGAGCTCCGTATTCCTTTCACCATTGCGGACCGGGGATTAAAAAAAGAAAGTCTTATCATCCAAGGATTTATGTCCATACTCGATCTCAAAGGCAGCAGGCTCGGCACAACCCGTGTGATGGCATTGCTGGAATCTGAGGGGATAAAAAAGCAATTCGGTCTGACGGAATCGGACATTGAAATTGTAGAACGCTGGATTACAGAGACAAATATCCGGTGGGGAATCGATGCTGATTTTCGTCGTGAGCTTGGGCTTCCCGGTTTCTCTGAAAATACATGGAAAGCCGGAATTCAAAGACTTCTTTTGGGGTATGCCATGCCGGGCCTGGACCGCAAACTGTTTTCAGGAATACTTCCTTATGACCCCATTGAAGGAGGAGACGTAAAGATACTGGGTAAGTTTCTGAACTTCTTAGAGCGGGTTTTTCACTGTATCGGCTCCCTTGACACGCCTCGAACATTAAGTGACTGGCACGGGAAGCTTATTGAAATCTTAGAGGAATTTTTCGCGTTGGATGAGGATTCGGAACGGGAAATACAGGTTCTGAGACGAATTCTGGATGAGATATCACGGGCAGAAAAATTATCCGGATTTGATCGACCCATCCAAATTGAAGTGGTGAAATCCTTTTTGGAGAATCTTCTCGAAGGTGTAAATTTTGGAACCGGTTTTATCTCAAGCGGGGTGACCTTTTGCGCCATGCTTCCTATGAGAAGCATCCCTTTTAAAGTCGTATGTTTCGTGGGTATGAACATGGATGCTTTCCCGCGCGAATCAAAAACGTTGAGCTTTGATCTTTTGGCAAAAAATCCAAGGATCGGCGACCGGTCACGGCGAAATGACGACAAGTATCTTTTCCTGGAAGCCATTATCTCAGCCAGAAAAAAATTTTATATCAGCTATGTGGGCCAGAGCATCCGTGACAACACACGGATTGCCCCGTCTGTTCTTGTGAGCGAACTCATCGATTATATTAAAGAAGGATTCGGGCTTTCAGAAGATCAAATCATAACATGTCATAGACTTCAGGCCTTTTCACCGGAATATTTTAAGACCGGCGGAAAACTGTTCAGCTATTCTAAGGAAAATTTTGCAGCCAGTCGCAGCAGGTATGAACACAGAGATATTCCTTCTTTAATCTCCGGCAAGCTGCCCGATCCTTCCCGTGAATGGAAACATCTGGATATCAAAGATTTGAGTGGCTTTTTCAGCAACCCAGCCAAATTTCTCCTTGAAAATCGTTTGGGCATATATTTGCACGAGACGGCCGATGGTTACGATGAAAGAGAAAATTTCAATCTGGGGCATCTGGAAAAATATATGCTTGAACAGGAAATGGTGTTACACAGGCTGTCCGGATTAGACCTCAAAGATTTTTTCCCTGTGAAAAAAGCCTCCGGACAACTCCCTCACGGAAATGTGGGAAAATTGGTCTATAATGAGATGAGTCTGGATGCTGAAGGTTTTGTCAGGAGAATTGAAGATCACATCACCGGCAAACGCCCGGATGATCATGCTGTTGACATTAATACTGCGGATTTTAATCTTTATGGCCGCCTTTCGGATGTTTATGAACAGGGGCTGATTCAAGTTCGATATGTAAAATCAAAAGCCAAATACCTTTTAAATTCATGGGTTAATCATATTATTCTTTGTGCTATGGTTGAGGAAAAACGGCCGGTTAAAAGCCTTCTGTTGTGCAAAAATGCCGCCTGGGAATTTGCCCCGGTTTCAAAGGTTAAGGATGTTCTAAACGATCTTCTTAAACTTTTTTGGAAGGGTATGTCCGAGCCGTTGCATTTTTTCCCCGAATCCTCCTTTGAATACGCTCGCAGTCTCCTGCTCAAGCATCAGACTATACCGGCGGCCTTAAACTCTGCAAAAAACAAATGGACCGGAAACGATTTTGCACGGGGAGAGTCGGAAGATCCCTATTTTGAGCGTTGCTTCGGCAGAACCGACCCCCTTGATGATGATTTTAAGAAAATTGCAGAGCAGGTCTTTGCGCCGTTATTGGATCATTGTAGGGAAATAGTATTATAAACTCCCATAAGGTTAACATCCTCGTTTTACCCTCCAATTTATCCATCATGCTTTTCTGACAACCCACACATTATATACATTAATATTTACATTGACATTTACATTCTGTCGCGTTAGTATAAATATATAAATATATGTCGATTATAAACACGGGGGATTTGTTTTATGCATCCGGAACTGACTCAAAAACAACGGCGGTTTTTCAGTTATCTGGAACGTGAGATAGCCCGAACCGGAAAAGCGCCCAGCTTGCGGCAGGCGGCGGCCGATATGGGTGTGAGCCATGCGGCCATATCTCAGTTTATAAGAGCCCTTGAAAAAAAAGGAATTCTCAGACGTGAGGGCCGGTACAGCCGTACGATCCACCTGCTCAATCGCGCTCGGGAAACGGCCGGCATCATGCGATGGCGGGAGGTGCCGATCGTCGGGGACATTGCCGCCGGATTACCCTTGTATGCACAGCAGGAGTGGGGCGGCAGCGTTGTGCTTGATGCAGACATATACCGAGGTTCAAACCTGTTTGCGCTCAAGGTAACGGGGGATTCCATGAAAGATGCGGCCATTTTGGATGGGGATTTGGTTATTTGCGAGCCGCGCCAGTTTGCCGAGAATGGTGAAATTGTGGTTGCGCTGATCCATCAGGAAGAAGCAACGGTCAAGCGCTTTTTTCTCAGGGAAAAACAGATCGAACTGCGTCCCGAGAATCCTGCTTTTCGGCCGGTTCATTACAATTTCGACCAGGTCCTGATCCAGGGCAAAGTGATCGGTGTCCAGAGAGGACCTGAGGTTTTAGAAAAAGTTTAATCACACCACGAAGTACACGAAACACACGAAGATTATATATTTTATTCTTCTTTTTCTTCGTGATCTTCGTGGTAAAAATAAAACCAATCTTTTTTAGTTTGGGCTTGTTCAGGGTAGGATATGACCGCAATAATTACTAAAGAGCAACGAGACTCCAACGCCTGTGGTCTGTTTGTGGGCACCAGCGGCTTTTCATACACAGAGTGGGTCGAAGCCGGGTTTTATCCGTCCGGCACAAAGTCGGGTAACCTGTTGCCGCTGTATGCCCGGCAGTTTCCCATCACCGAACTTAACTACACCTGGTATCAAATGCCCAAGTCTGAAGCCATTGAGCGCCAGCGCCGGCAAGTCCCCCAGGAATTTTTGTTTGCCGCCAAATTGACTCGCACCCTAACTCACGAAATCGACACCCAAAACTGGTCGGACCAGGCGGTTAACTACCGGGAAGGTATGGCACCGCTGATTCAGACCGGGCAATTGGGAGCCGTGTTGATTCAGCTTCCCCCCGGGTTTCACCGAACGCCGCCCAACCGCAAATACCTGGCAGCCTTGATCGACAAACTCGACGGCCTGCCTCTGGCAATAGAGTTCCGCCACCGGTCCTGGGCCAACGATCGTGTGTTTGCCGAGTTGGAGCGCCGCCGAGTTACCCTGGTGAGTGTGGACGAACCGAATCTTCCGGATCTGTTTCCGGCCTTGGACATCGTAACCCACTCGGATCTTTTTTATGTGCGCTTTCACGGTCGCAATGCCAAAGGCTGGCGTTCGGGGAACATGCAGCATCAATTTGATTACAATTATTCCGACGATGAACTGCGCGAATGGATCCAAAATAAAATTGAGCCCATGAGTCAACGGGCTCGCAGGGGCATCATTTTTTTCAACAATCATGTCCGCGCCCAGGCGCCGGAAAACGCCCGGAGGATGGTAGCGTTGCTCAAGGAGCAAAACTTGATGGTATAGGAATTTCCTTTTTTGGACACAGATAAACACGGATTATCAAAATTCAGGTCTTAAATTGTAAAATAACAATATTATCTGTGTATATCTGCGTCCTATTTAGTGCCCGAACGAAAACTATGATTTTTCGTTCAGGCACTATTTAACCTGATAGTAATTAGATGCATGAACGTTCAATAATCCATATAAATGTGGCCGATTTTGCCGTGGCTGTGGAACGGCTGGTGGACAGCCGGCTGAGGGGATGTCCGGTGATTATTGCCCCGGGAGGTGCAGCGCGGGCGGCGGTGTATGATATGAGCGAAGAATCGTATCAAAACGGCGTGCGCAAAGGCATGACCCTGGGACGGGCCCTTGGCCGTTGCCGGGATGCCGTTGTGCTGCCGCCCCGTCCCGCCCGCTACGAACGTGCAATGACCCGGCTCGTCAAACATGCCCTGCCTTTTTCGCCGTTGATTGAAATGACCGACTACAATGGCCATCTATTTGTAGATGCCACCCGAACGGGAAGATTGTTCGGCCCGCCGCCTGACGTGGCGTGGCGCATTCGCAAGGCGGTGCGGACGGATATGGGTTTCGATCCAATCTGGTCGGTGGCTCCCAACAAACTGACAGCCAAAGTGGCAACACGCATGGTCAAGCCTGCCGGCGAATATGTCATCGGAGCTGGCGAAGAACAAGATTTTCTGAAACCCGTGCCGGTCCATTTTATCCCGGGTATCGAAGGGGAAGACCTGAAACGTTTTCGGGAATTCAATTTGACCCGTGCCGGTCATGTGGCCCAACTGTCCATGGAACAACTGAATATTATGTTCGGCAGTCGCAGTGGCAGCCTGTACCATGCCGTGCGCGGCATCGACCCATCCCCGGTTCTACCTGTGGGACAGAAGCCGCCGGTTGTGATTGCAGATCATGAATTTGCCAATGACACCAACCAGGTGGCGGTGGTGCAAGGCGCATTATATGGACTGGCCGAGCGGGCCGGTGCGGATTTGCGCAAGTCACGGCTGGCAGCAAGACGTATCAAGATTCTCCTCGACTATTCCGATGGCAGGCGGGTTGCCCGTCAGGCTGTGGCCCATCCGGCCACGGCCAATGATTTTCGCCTGTTTGTTCCGGCAAAGAGAGCCCTTGAACGGGCCTGGACACGCCGGGTCGGCATCCGGCATCTGCGCTTGATTTGCGACCGTCTGACGTATCCCCCAGCACAGATGGCGCTTTTTGCCCAAGATGAAAAAGAAAACAGGATGAGTGACCCCCTGATCTTTGCCCTCGATACGATCCGCCGTCGTTTTGGTTTCAACGCCATTCGCGTGGGAAGGACAACGAACTAAAGTTTGAAGTGAGCTAAAGTGAGCTAAAGTTAAGGAATGCGCTTACAGCGCGGGCAATTTAAAAATGACATAATACCAAAACTTTAGGCATTTTAGGCACTTCTCAGAGTTAAATTGGACTATAATCTTTAAAGACTTAATGTATTCCTATTTTGGTTCTTATCTAGGTCAAGGTATTCCATTATGATACCTCTTACCGTCCGTTCATATTATTCATTGATGTGGGGTACATGTTCGCCGCAAAGAATTTGCACGATTGCCAAACAGCGGGGGTACACGCAACTGGCCCTTACGGATACCGACAATCTTTACGGTCTGTGGCCCTTTTTAAAGAGTTGCGAACGGGAAAACATTACGCCCATTGTGGGTGCGGAACTGACAGATCCCGCATCCGGGTGTCGCGCGGTTTGCCTGGTGGAGAACGAGCAGGGGTATGGCAACCTCTGCCGCCTGATTACGCGCCGTCACTCGGATGAAGGATTTGATCTGAAGTCCGCCGTGCCCGACCATTCCCGGGGACTGACCGTTCTCACACAAAGCCCTGAGCTTTTACCGAAGTGGTATGAAGCCGGTGTAACGATCGCCGGAGCGGTGCCGCGCAGGCCCGATGGCAGGGCCTTTAAATTGCGGAAGATGTGCAAACACCTTAGCGTACCGGTTGTGGCCACTCCCGGAAGTTTTTTTCTGGACCCGGATGACGTAAAGATCCACCGTATGCTGCGGGCCATAGATCGCAATACATCTCTTTTCCGTTTAATACCAAAAGATGTGGCGCCGTCCAACGCATGGCTGGCGCCGGCATGGGAATATGCGGAGCGGTTTGCCATTTGGCCGGAGGCGATTCGGGCCGGCCGGGAAATTGCGGAACGGCTGACATTTACCGGCCCCTGTTCCGAACTGGTTCTGCCGCCGTGGAGCAATTCACAAGGACAAAGCGCCAAACATCTCTTGCGGGATGGCGCGTATAAAGGGGCACGAAAACGGTATGGTGACGATCTCCCGGAAACCGTTGTGGACCGCCTGGAACATGAACTGCTTATTATCGAAAAGATGGGGTTTTCATCGTATTTTCTTGTGGTCCAAGATATCGTATCCCGCAGCCCGCGCATCTGCGGCCGCGGAAGCGGTGCGGCGTCCCTGGTGGCGTATAGTTTGGGGATTACCAATGTCTGTCCGATCAAACATAACCTGTATTTCGAGCGTTTTCTGAACCCTGGCCGCTCGGATCCTCCGGACATAGACATCGATTTTGCGTGGGATGAACGGGATGAGGTTCTGCATTCCGTATTAAAGCAGTACCACGGTCACGCGGCACTGGTATGCAATCACGTTGCCTTTCAACCGCGCATGGCCATACGGGAAGTGGCCAAGGTCTTCGGACTCACGGATCCGGAGATCGGCCGGGTCACCCAACGCCTTCCCTGGTTCTGGCGGAAAGTTCATATGAATGACGATCTATTGTCCCAGCTCAAACACCTGCCCAAGCTCGGCCAATTCGATTTTCCGGAGCCCTGGCCGCAAATCATTCACACCGCCCGGTGCATCATCGGTATTCCGCGCTATCTTTCCGTTCATCCCGGGGGGATGGTTATCACTCCGGATCCTCTCTATAATTATGTGCCGGTGGAACTTGCGCCCAAACAGGTTCCGATTATCCAGTGGGAAAAAGACGGCGCGGAACACGGGGGTCTGGTTAAAATTGACCTTCTCGGCAACCGCAGCCTGGGGGTTATCCGCGATGCCATTGCAAATGTGAAGGACAATGGTACGGACTTTGATGAAGATCACTGGGAGCCGGAAGACGATGCGGCCACACAGGCAACTGTGGCCGGGGGAAATACCATGGGGTGCTTTTACATCGAGAGTCCGGCCATGCGACTGTTGCAAAAGAAGACAAAGAAGGGTGATTTTGAGCATCTGGTGATTCACAGCAGCATTATCCGTCCGGCGGCCAATGAATTTATCCGCGAATATATTCGCCGTCTGCATGGCGGCAAATGGGAACCGATTCATCCGTTGCTGGTAGACGTGCTTGAAGAGACCTATGGCATCATGGTCTATCAGGAAGATGTTGCCAGAACCACCGTGGCCCTGGCAGGTTTTTCACACGCCCATGCGGACGGACTTCGTAAAATCATGTCCAAAAAGGATAAGGCCCGAAAATTGGGCCACTATAAAGAGCGTTTCATTGCCGGCGCACAAGCACGAGGCGTTACCCACGAGCAAATCCATGCGGTTTGGGACATGATGATGAGTTTCAGCGGCTATTCCTTTTGCAAGCCCCACAGTGCCAGCTATGCCCGCGTCTCTTTCCAGGCCGCCTATCTCAAGACCCATTATCCGGCCCGGTTTATGGCGGCGGTCATCAGCAATCAGGGCGGTTTTTACAGCACATTCGCCTACGTGTCCGAAGCCCGGCGCCTGGGAGTGGAAATTTTACCTCCCGACGTAAACAAAAGTGATATCCGCTGGAAGGGCAGGGCGGGGGCCATGCGGGTGGGATGGTTATCCATCAAGGGTTTAAGCAGCCACACGTGCAGACGTATTGTTGCCGAACGAAAATCAAAACCGTATCATGACATCATGGATTTTCTTGAACGGGTTCAACCCGACGACCCTGAGGCGCGTTTTCTGATTCATGCCGGCGCGTTTGATTCGCTCCATCCCAAAGAGGGGCGGGCGTCATTGTTGTGGGAGCTGGCCTGCCGGCAAAAGTCACGGTCACACCGATCCGGGGCAGGGGATTTGTTTAATTTCAGAAGAGCTGTTCCCAAACCGTTATTTCCTCCTGAAAATGAGACAGAGCGACTGCGGCATGAATTTTCAGCCTTGGGTTTTTTGTGCGACCGGCATCCCATGGTGTTGTACGCCCATGCTTTAAAAAAACAGAAGATTGTTAAGGCCAGGGACTTGCCTCGCTTCACAGGCCGGCATGTGCACATTGCCGGTCTGTTGATTACCGGCAAGGCCGTTCATACCAAACATGGCGAACCCATGGAGTTTCTGACTTTCGAAGATGAAACCGGTCTGGTGGAAACCACTTTTTTTCCTAAAGCCTATCGACGATTTTGCGCCATTCTGGATCGAAGCCGCCCCTTCATACTTTATGGTAAAGTAGAGGAAGACTACGGTGCCGTAACCATGACCGTAAAACGAGTAAGTTGTATTCCCAAAAAGTAACATGACTGAGGTATCAACGGAATATCTAAAAAATAGTCTGGACTTGATATTTACAGTCCGAATTTGATACATGTTAATTCGGCTGATCTGACATCGTGGCAAAAAACCTCATAGTATTAACGATGTGGTTTTGTAATATATTCTCAATATATCACCAGTTGAGAACGAATCGATATGTTTTGTAAATTTTCAACCAATATTAGTTATATGGCCTATGAACATGAAAAATCAAAGAGAT
>JASFLX010000060.1:0-12951 GCA_050117895.1 Desulfobacterales bacterium
CTTGCTTATCGTTTAAATACCATTCATAATATTTATTTTTATATGAAACTGATGGAGCATATTCGAACGGCCATATGCCGAAACCAATTTGATGAATTTAGAAAAGCTTTTTTGAAAAATAAATAGAAGGGAGGGTATCATGAAAGAAAAGATACAGGCGGTAATAGATAAAATCAGGCCGATGCTTCAGGCGGATGGGGGTGACGTGGAACTTGTCGATGTAATTGACGGCGTGGTCACCGTCAGGTTGCAGGGAGCATGTGCCGGATGTCCCATGTCCCAGATAACCCTTAAAAACGGAATTGAAAGATTTCTAAAAAAGGAAATCCCTGAGGTAAAGTCCGTGGAACGGGCAGACTAAAACCCATGTGAGACCGGGCTAGAACTTAGTTCGCTTCGCTCACAATTGGAATGATGGAATACTGGAATTGTGGAATAATGGGTTTTGGGATAATGGTTTGACGATAAACATCATCACAGCAAGGAATTTAAAAATGGGAAACATCCTTTAAAACCAATATTCCATCATTCCAACGTTCCATTATTCCATCTACAAATTATATAGGACACTGTTATATAAACAAAGTATTTTCAATAAGTTGTAGAACTTACGAGACGTTACATTTGACCTTTGCTGGAATTTTTTACAGAAAGAACTTGCAAGCCATACTTTAATAAATATATATTTTAAGATTAAAATTTTATGCCAAAATAAAGTGTTTAAATGACCCTAGCAAAGCACATCCAAACCATTATATCCGGATCTTCCTGGATACGTAAAATGTTTGAAGAGGGCGCCCGCCTCAAGGCTGAGCATGGCGCTGAGAACGTATATGATTTCAGTCTGGGAAACCCGAATCTGGAGCCTCCTGAAAAATTCCGTGCGGCACTCAAGCATGCCGCAGCGTCCTCTGCTTCGGGGGTTCATGGGTATATGCCCAATACCGGATATCCGCACGTTCGTAAATCTGTGGCTGATTATCTTTGCAGCGAACAGAAGGTTCAGGTTACCGAAAATGAGGTAATCATGACCTGCGGAGCCTCCGGTGCTCTGAACGTTATCCTGAAAGCAATCCTTGATCCCGGTGATGAGGTGATCACACCAGCGCCTTTTTTTGTTGAATATAGATATTATGTGGACAACCATGGCGGAAGCCTTAAAACCGTATCCACAAAGCCGGATTTTAATCTTGATATTGACGCCGTTTCCCATGCGATCACTCAAAAGACCCGGGCCGTTCTTATAAATTCCCCGAACAATCCCACCGGCCAGGTATATTCAAAAGAGCGTCTTCATGAACTCGGAATCCTACTCACTGAAAAGGGAAAAGAACTGAACCGGACATTGTATCTTATCGCCGATGAACCCTATAGAAAGATCGTTTATGACGGACAAGACGTACCCAGCATCTTTAAAAGTTACCCTGAGAGCATCATTGCGACGTCATATTCAAAGGATATTTCCATTCCCGGGGAACGCATCGGTCATTTGGCGGTTAATCCCAAAGCGAGTTTTAAAGAAGAGCTTATCGGCGGCATGGCTCTGGCCAACAGGATCCTCGGATTTGTCAATGCTCCGGCTCTGATGCAGCGGGTGGTGGCATCCGTTCAGGGCACGAGCGTGAATATCTCAGCGTATGCCCGGAAAAGAGAGCTCCTGTGTAAGGGTCTGGAGGATTGTGGATATGATTTCTTCAGACCGGCAGGTGCGTTTTACCTTTTCCCCAGAACGCCGGTTCCCGATGATGTAAGATTTGTACAGGCGCTTCAGGAGGAATTGATTCTCACTGTCCCCGGCAGCGGTTTTGGCGGACCGGGTCATTTCAGAATTGCCTTCTGCGTGGCCGATGAAACCATAATAAATGCCATGCCCGGATTTAAACGGGTCATGGAAAAATTTAAATAGATCGAAAGGAGGTTTTTATGAAAATACTAAAAATAGACCATCTCGGAATAGCCGTAAACAGTATCGAAGACGGTAAAAATTTTTGGACAGATGCGCTCGGCCTTGAATTTGAAGGCTCCGAAACCGTTGAAGAGCAAAAAGTCACCACTGCTTTTTTCCCGGTAGGAGAAAGTGAAGTGGAGCTTCTTGAATCAACGGCACCGGACGGACCCATCGCTAAATTTTTGGAAAAAAAGGGCCCGGGGATTCATCACGTTGCGTTTCGAGTGGAGAATGTTGAAGAGGCCCTGGCAGAATTAAAGGAAAAAGGAATACGGCTGATTGACGAAAAACCCAGAATGGGCGCCGGTGGCGCAAAAATCGCTTTTTTGCATCCCAAAGCCACGAACGGCATTCTGGTTGAACTTTGTGAAAGATAATTTTACGATCCAAAGGAGGATGCCATGTCTAAAAATCCTGATGTAAAAGATTGGACAGAGCTTGCCACCAAACAACTGAGAGGAAGACCCCTTGAGTCTCTCAACTGGCAGACGGATGAAGGCATATTGGTAAAACCGCTCTACACCGCAGAGGATCTTGAGGGGATGGAACACGTGAACACCCTGCCGGGTTTCGCACCTTATGTGCGGGGGCCCATGGCCACCATGTATGCCGGAAGGCCCTGGACCATCCGCCAGTATGCCGGCTTTGCCACTGCCAAGGAGTCCAATGAATTTTATAGAAAGAACATGGCCGCCGGTCAAACCGGACTTTCGGTGGCCTTTGATCTTGCCACCCACAGGGGGTATGATTCGGATCATCCCAGGGTGTTGGGAGATATCGGCAAAGCCGGTGTTGCCGTAGATTCCATTGAGGATATGAAAATCCTTTTCGATCAGATCCCCTTGGACAAGATGACGGTTTCCATGACCATGAACGGCGCGGTTTTACCGGTTATGGCCGCCTACATCGTGGCAGCCGAAGAACAGGGTGTCAAGCATGAGCAACTGGGAGGCACCATTCAGAACGATATTCTAAAAGAATATCTGACCCGAAACACGTATATCTATCCTCCGGAACCTTCCATGAGAATCGTTTCCGATATCATCGGATTTTGTTCCAAAAACATGCCCAAATACAATACCGTCAGTATCAGCGGGTATCATATGATGGAAGCCGGCGCCAATTCTGTTCTGCAAACCGCATTTACACTGGCGGACGGGTTGGAGTATGTCAGGGCCGCTCTGGCAGCCGGACTGGATATCGACAAGTTTGCGCCGCGTCTGTCGTTTTTCTTCGGGGTCGGGATGAACTTTTTCATGGAAATCGCCATGTTAAGAGCCGCCCGTTTTCTGTGGCATGAAATTATCAGCCAGTTCAACCCTAAAAATCCAAAATCCACCATGTTACGGACCCATGTTCAGACATCGGGCTGGAGCCTGACCGAGCAGGACCCTTATAACAACATCATTCGAACCACTCTTGAATGTCTGTCTGCAGTTTTGGGCGGGACTCAGTCTTTGCATACCAACTCTTTTGACGAGGCGGTAAGTCTTCCCACCGAGCTTTCCTCCCGGATTGCCAGAAACACTCAAATAATTGTCCAGGAAGAATCCCAGGTTTGCCATGTGGTTGATCCTTTGGGAGGATCTTACTATGTTGAGGCGCTGACTGCCGGCATCATCAATGAGGCCAGAAAGATCATGAATGAGGTTGAAGAACTCGGCGGAATGGCTAAAGCCATTGAAACCGGCATGCCCAAGATGCGGATCGAAGAATCAGCCGCCAGGAAACAAGCCCGTATTGACCAAGGCAAAGACGTCATTGTGGGGGTCAACAAGTATCAGATTGAAGAGGAACCCCTGGAAGGTCTTCTTGAAGTTTCCGAGGCTGTTCGTGATGAACAGATCGCAAGAATAAAAGAGATTAAAGCAAAACGGAACAATGATGAAGTCCGGAGGACTCTGGAAGCCATAACCAACGCCTGTGACTCCGGTGGAAACCTGCTGGAAGCCTGCCTTCCGGCAGTTCGAGCACGAGCCACCGTTGGGGAAATATCAGACGCCATGGAAAAGGTTTTCAACCGTTATGTGGCCACGACCCAGTGTATATCCGGAGCATATGCTGAAGAATATGCCGACAGCGAAATATTTACGGCCGTTCGCAAAAGAACCGATGAATTCCAGGAAAAGCACGGGCGAAGACCGCGAATATTGGTAACAAAAATGGGCCAGGACGGTCATGACCGGGGAATTAAGGTGATCGCAACCGCTTTTGCAGACCTCGGGTTTGACGTGGACATCGGTCCCATGTTCCAGACACCTGAAGAAGCCGCCCAGATGGCTTTGGAAAATGATGTACATGTTGTGGGTGTATCGAGTCTAGCAGCCGGGCATAAGGCCCTGGTTCCGCAACTTATTGAAGCTCTTAAAGAAAAAGGCGGCCAAGATATCAATGTTGTTGTGGGAGGCGTGATTCCGCCGGCAGATTACGATTTTCTGTATCAGGCCGGAGCCAAGGGCGTGTTCGGTCCCGGAACCGTGGTTACCGATTCCGCAAACAAAGTGCTCAACACGTTGGAAGCGTAACTTAGAATCTTGTATTTTTGTGACAAGAAATTTTAAAACTTAAAAAAGTGTGAAGTGATCTTAAGTGATCTAAAATGCCTAAAGTTATGGAATCCTGCCAATATCTATAAAATACTTAGAGTTAAGCGATACCTTAACTTTAGGCACTTCAAACTTTATCCGCCACCGGTCTTTGGCGGATTTAGTTCACTTTAGTCACTTTCCCAGTTTATTCGAGTAAAAAAATATGACGATAAAATATATTGCACCATCTATACTGTCGGCTGATTTTTCAAAACTGGGAGATGAAATAAAATCCGTTGAAGCGGCCGGAGCCGATTGGATTCATGTAGACGTTATGGACGGCCATTTTGTGCCGAACATCACTATAGGTCCTTTGGTGGTTGAGGCTGTCAAGCGGGTAACATCACTTCCTGTTGACGTCCATCTGATGATTGAAAATCCGGACCGTTACATCAAAGATTTTGCAAAAGCAGGCGCCGATTTAATTTCCGTTCAGGTAGAAGCCTGCGTTCACTTGAACCGTACCATTCAAATGATAAAGGAGTTTGACCGGCGTGCCGGTGTGGTGCTGAATCCGTCAACCCCTTTATCCTCGCTTGAATGGATAATGGAAGAGGTTGACTATATAATGATCATGAGCGTTAATCCGGGATTCGGAGGCCAGAAGTTTATATCCAATAGTTTAGACAGGGTCAGAGCCCTTCGCAAAATGATCCGGGACCGGGGACTTGCGACCCTTATTGAGATTGACGGAGGGGTAAACGAAAAAACCATTAAAAATATTTCGGATGCCGGGGTCGATGTGTTTGTTGCCGGATCGGCAATTTTTAAAAGCCCGGACTATAAAAAAACCATAGATAGATTCCGAGAGTTAATCAGCGGGTAAAATAAGGGCAGGCACTAACATGGAACAGAGTAAAAACAAGAATAACGTCCTGGTCATCCACGGCCCAAATCTGAATATGCTGGGGAAAAGAGAGCCTGAACTATACGGCAACACAACCCTGGATGAAATTAATTCCGAACTTGAAAAACTTGGGGAAAAACTGGGCCTTTCCGTGGAAACCTTTCAATCCAATCATGAAGGGGCCATTGTTGATAAAATACAGGAATCCGTGGATCTTAAAAAAGGAATTATTATAAACCCTGCTGCATATACCCACACCAGTATCGCTATTCGAGACGCACTCCTTATACTCGATATTCCTGTCATCGAGATACACCTGTCCAATATTTATAAAAGGGAATCGTTTAGACAAACATCAATGATATCAGACGTGGCAACCGCTCAGATTGCAGGGTTTGGGGTTAAGGGGTACCGAATGGCGTTAGAGGCCTTGGCCGGAATGATTCAGAGTCCTTGAGCATGCGTTGCCCTGTGCACAGTTAACCCATTTGTGGGTGTAAATCAAGATTGTTGGTTATTGAGTTTAATCGTAAGGTGTCAGGTTTCAGGTTTCTTGACCCTGACACCTGAAACCTTTTCCCCAAAGCTAAATACGTAACGCAGACGAACCTGGATTTTCATATTGCCAACAGCCGTGATTCACACCCCCATTTATATTTGCCTTTACTTTAACAACAGCTTTTCAGCTAAGGGAACCAAAGCTTTTTCTTTTACGACATCATCACCAGCGTTTTCGATCATCCCATCATGGGCAATAAGCTTTCCCTCTCCGTTAACCACCGTATTATTATCCAGTATAATAAGACCGGATGTTTCGATAACTTTTTGTTTGTATTCCCACTGCTGCTGGATTTGATATTTATGGAGTTTAAACTTCCAGTATAGGCAGAATAAAAGATAAATCAATCCACCGACAACACACACACACAAAATGATCAAAAGATAAAATGCCGTTTTCTCTCCCACTTGACCTAATACGTGAATGACAGCATCAAACCTGTATAAGACAACAGATCCTAATCCTAAAATAATCATAGCGACAAGAATCGGCACCTGATGCATTACAGAAAGCAGGAAGTTGAAACTGTGGCCGAATCTTTTTATTTTTGTCCCAACCAAAGGACTTTTTTCATGAAAAATCGCCGATTCTTGCTTCCCATATACATAGTAGTTAAAACCGACAACGATAAGCCCGATAACAAATATCAGCACAATCGGAGCAATAAAAGCGATGAAAAAATATTGTTTCCAGGGAAATGGCTCTTTGTTAGGACCCACAGCGCCGATAAAATGGGCGACAAATATTACAAATTCAACCCCGCCGATCAGTACTAAAAAGGTATTAAAGTAGTCTTTAATCTCTGTGCTTTCGAGCAAAGAGGCTATACCGATTCTATTATTAATGTTACCGCTTTTCATAAATCCATCCTTATTACGAAATTACGAAAATTTTACAATCAAAATAAAACTTACTATTTACATCAAATAAGTCTTTTTGTCGATAATTTTTTGCAACTTATTCGGAAAAAATTCATTTGATTTCAGCGAAGCGTAATGACGGCGTGTTTATCTTGGAAACCGACTGACTGTTTGAAGTGCGTTAGCACGCGTTAGCCCGAGACGAATGAAATTATGTTATCTTATTGACACTCAAGTGTACTTTGTATAAATCCTACTGTAATGCAATCATCTATTACAAACAAAAAGATGCCCGGTTGGTGGACACAAGGCCACACAGAACCCGAAGTTGGAGATCATGCGGTCAGGTCAGCCATACTCCGGATGACGCAGCCGGTCCATCTGTTAAAGCTTGACGGTCAGCTCGCCATAGGCCGAGGGGGCACCATAACCATCGGTAAAAAGATTCCGAAACAACCCAAAGTTTTTCCATTATATGCATATGTTCCCCCACTGCCCCCTGAAAATTTAGGTGATCCCCTTTTTAAGAAAACATATCATCTCCGTTTTGCCTATATTGCCGGTGCTATGGCCAACGGAATTACATCCGTTGAAATGGTGGAAAAAGCCGGGCGTGCCGGAATGGTTGGTTTTTTCGGCGCTGCCGGTCTTTCTCTTAATAAAATAGAAGCGGCAATCGACCGGTTGCAGGAAAATTTAAAGGAAGCACCCTTTGGATTTAATCTGATCAACAGCCCCAACGACCCTGAATTAGAAGCGGCTGTGGTTCAGCTCTATTTAAGGCGTGGGATAACCCTTGTCAGCAGCTCGGCATACCTGGATCTGACACTTCCCTTGGTACACTACCGGGTAAAAGGAATCCATCGGGATAAAAACGGCACAGTGGTTTGCCCCAACAAGGTTATCGCAAAAGTTTCCAGGGTTGAAGTTGCCAGAAAATATTTTTCACCGCCGCCGGAAAAGCTTTTGGCACAACTGGTGGCAAGAAAAATGATAACCGGAGAAGAAGCTGACCTCGCAAAATCCATACCCGTGGCCGAGGACCTGACGGCGGAAGCAGATTCCGGAGGACACACGGATAACCGGCCGGCCATTACGCTTTTACCTACCATGATTGCCCTGCGTGACGAATTGACTGAAAAATACCAATACAACAGACCCCCTTGCGTCGGGCTTGGCGGAGGAATTGCCACGCCGGATTCTGCCGCCGCGGCATTTGCCATGGGCGCCGCCTATATCCTTACCGGTTCCATCAACCAGTCCTGTGTGGAGGCGGGCACGTCCGAAGCGGTTCGCCACATGTTGGCTGAAGCCGACCAAGCGGATGTGACCATGGCGCCTGCCGCCGATATGTTTGAAATGGGGGTTAAAGTTCAGGTATTAAAACGCGGGACCATGTTTCCGCTTCGTGCCGCCAAACTTTACGATCTGTATTGTAACTATGACCGTTTTGAAAATATTCCGGAAAAACAAAGGGCTGTGCTGGAACGTGACTTTTTTAGGAAAAGTTTCCAGGAGGAATGGGAACAGACAAAGAATTATTTTGCAATGCACGACCCAAAACAGATCGAACGAGCCCGGAAAGACCCCAAACACAAGATGTCCCTTGTTTTTCGATCCTATCTCGGCCAATCTTCAAACTGGGCCAACTCTGGTGATCCTTCAAGAAAAATCGATTACCAGATATGGTGCGGTCCGGCAATCGGGGCTTTTAATCAATGGGTTAAAGGGTCATTTCTTGAAAAACCGGAGAACCGTGAGACCGTTAGCGTTGCCATGAATCTTCTGTGCGGCGCTTCAGTGGCAACACGGGCAAACTGGCTTAGAAATCAAGGGGTGGTATTACCGGCCGGCACAGGAAATTTTTCTCCGATGCCGCTTCAGGATATACTAGAATTGGTTGACGATAGTGCCGGATAACGGGATCGATTTAAGTTCAAACGAACGACAAAATGATTGAGGGCATCGGAAATATTCACCGTTTTAACGATATTCACATCAGCTGCTGATATTTTTTTTGTCTGTAAACCGATAGTGGTTTCCATATAACGTTCTTTCATAATTTCAAAACCTTGATAATTAACCGGTTCATTGGAAATTATTCCTCTAATCGTATAAATAAAACGGATGGTGTTATCCGGATCTTTTTGACGCGCAATAAAAATAATATATTTTTTAACCAGTTGGCCTACACCTGGATTTACCGTCCCGTTGATCCCGGAATCAAAATAAAACCCGTTTTGTCCAAACCATGGATGTAAATCTTTTACGATTTGTTTTGCTTCGGGAATCGTAAATTTTAAGTCGGCCACCAGATGTCCTCCCAAAAAAACAGTAAACGCCCCATCCGGACTATATTGTCTAGCAAAGCCGGATTGCATTCCGCCCAGAGGGTCAGGGGGAAGAAATTCCCGGGACCACCGTTTCCATTTCGAAAGATTAATATCCAGCCGGTTTGAGGCTTCCCGATTGGTGAAGAATTTTATCATAATGGCATCTTGAAAAGTTATTGTATTAATATATCAACTTTTGCAAACCTATATTTTGTAATTTTATCATAAGGTTGCTAAAATTTATTGTAACATCTTAATAAATTATAAAGCCGACTGGTGATAAAATGTAATACCTAAATCTCATGTAATATATTGTAGAATTTCTGTGACACTTAATTATGAAGTTGTTATATCAATATGTCAATAAAAAATTTACCATCAATCTGCTTGCAAATAATTTTTACTTGCATTATGATCGACAAACTTGTAAAAGTTTGAGTTTTTTAGAATCTTATAAAGTCAGACAATTCTCAAAACCAAAAATTGGATGAATTTGATTTTTTTTACAAATTCATCAAAATGAGACCTTTGAAAAACGTTCAATTTTGCCTGCCCAGTTAAATCCGTATTTTATATTTAACCGGGGTTCAAGGCCAAGGAAGGGAAAAATTTTAACCACAGGAATACATTGAGTATTTCGAGGATTAAAATTTGAGCCTGACGTAGGAATTGGGCAAAAGGGAGCGTTTTGCATAGGTCTCACAATAGATAATCATTGAACCATACAGATAAAAAAACACCACAGAGTTTGCCCGTTGCCATCATCGGAATGGGATGTCTCTTTCCCAAATCTCCCGATTTAAAACAATACTGGCGGCTCCTCTTTCACGGTGAAGATGCCATAACCGATGTACCGGCAACACACTGGTTATCCGAAGATTATTACGACACGGACCCAAAAAAACCCGATCATGTTTACTGTAAACGGGGAGGGTTTATTTCTCCGGTTTCTTTTGATCCCACTGAATTCGGAATTCCTCCAACTTCTCTTGAAGCCACGGATACCTCTCAACTCCTGGGCCTGATCGTTGCACAAAAAGCCTTGGAAAATTCCGGTTATGGTGTGGGGGATAATTTTAACCGTGACCGAACCAGCGTAATACTCGGTGTTACTGGGACACAGGAGCTTGTTATCCCGCTTGGCGCCAGACTTGGCCATCCCATATGGCGCAAAGCCCTTCAGGATTCGGGAATTAACCCGGCAAAAACTGAAGAAGTCATCCAAAAAATTTCCGATTCATATGTATCCTGGCAGGAAAACTCGTTTCCGGGGCTTTTGGGAAACGTTGTGGCCGGAAGAATCTGCAATCGTCTGGATCTTGGAGGCACCAACTGTGTTATTGACGCTGCCTGTGCAAGCTCCATGAGCGCCATCCATCTTGCAATCATGGAACTCATCTCTGGACGCAATGACATGGTGATTACCGGCGGCGTTGACATGCTCAACGACATCTTCATGCATATGTGCTTTTCCAAAACATTTGTTCTTTCGCCCACCGGAGATTCAAGACCTTTTTCAAAAAATGCTGACGGCGTGGTGCTTGGCGAAGGCATCGGGATATTTGTTCTGAAACGACTTGATGATGCGGAAAAAGACGGCGACAGGATTTATGCGGTAATTAAAGGGGTGGGGACTTCCAGTGACGGAAAATCACAAAGCATATATGCCCCCAGAGCCGAAGGACAGACAAAAGCACTCAAATCCGCATACACTCAAGCCGGTATAGACCCTGCCACGGTTGAGTTGATCGAGGCGCACGGCACCGGAACCATCGTGGGCGACGAGGTTGAGTTTCAGTCTTTAAACAATTTTTTCGGCACGTCAGACAAAAATGACAAACGGTGTGCTTTGGGTTCCGTGAAATCCATGATCGGGCACACCAAGGCCGCTGCAGGCGCCGCCGGCCTGATGAAGGCGGCGTTATCCATTTACAATAAAGTTCTGCCGCCCACGTTGAAAGTGGATGAACCGGATCCAAAACTCAATATTCATAACAGCCCGTTTTATCTGAATACAACGACAAGACCCTGGTTTTCAAATAACGAACATCCGCGCAGGGCCGGGATCAGCTCATTCGGATTTGGCGGAAGCAATTTTCATGTGGTCGTCGAAGAATACCAGAAATACAAGCAGGAAATCACGTGGCACGGATCTGTTGAAATTCTTGCCCTGTCCGCTTCCAGCCAAGACCAGCTAAAAGAGCATTTTGGCAACTTCAAAACCCATGTTGACAAGGGTCTATCCTATGAAGAACTTTCAAAAAAAACGGCAAAAACAAGAGCTGATTTTTCAACATCGGATCCATACCGGCTCCTGATGGTCCTTGAACCATCAACGGATCTTACCGGCCTTTTTGACCGCGCGTTACATGCCCTTGAATCAAACCGTTCCCAACATGCATGGCAGCTTGAGAATATTTTTTATGGGAGCCATGAACCCCCTGGAAAAATGGCATTTATTTTCCCGGGCCAGGGAAGTCAATACCCGGAAATGGGCCGTGACTTGGTATGCAGCTTTCCGGATGCATTTAAAATTCTAGAAAATGCAAATGGCCAATATAAAGATTATGGCCGGCTCACCGATATGATCTACCCGATTCCGGATCAAAGCGAAAAAGAAAAGACAAACCCGGAACAAGCGTTACGGAAAACAAACATTGCTCAGCCGGCTCTCGGTGCGGTAAGCATGGCCATGTTAAACATACTTCACGGATTCGGCATCTCTGCCGATTTCACCTGCGGGCACAGCTTTGGTGAGCTTTCGGCCCTTTGCGCCGCCGGGCGTATGGAACTGGATACATTGTTGCACCTGGCCATTACCCGGGGTCGCTTAATGGCGGCGGCCGGCCAAAATACCGGGGGCATGTTGGCGGTCATCGGGCCGCTTGAAAAACTCGAACATCTTATTGAGGAAAATAAAACAGGTGTTATTCTTGCCAATCGAAACAGCCCCGACCAGGGCGTGTTATCGGGCGCCAGGGATGCTATCCACATGGCCGAAGACATATGCCGGAAAAACGGATTCAGAACCATCCGGCTTCCGGTTTCCGCTGCGTTTCACAGCAGTTTGGTCAAAGAAGCCCAAAAGCCTTTTTCACAAGCCATAGAAAAAATCGACCTGGTTCCTTCAGACATAACGGTATTTTCCAATACCACCGGCGCCCCCTACCCTGCCGATCCTGAAAAAGCAAAAGAATTGCTGCACGGACACCTGTTATCACCTGTAGATTTTATTAGTGAGATTATTAATTTATTCAAGTCGGGCACGCGAACATTTGTTGAAGTGGGCCCAAAATCGGTTTTGACCGGCCTGGTAAAATCCATATTAAACGGTCAGGATTTTCAGGCAATCGCCCTTGACGCTTCTCAAGGGAAACGATCCGGAATTACGGATCTTGCCGGAACCCTCTGTTACCTGGCATCATTGGGTCATTACGTGGATTTAACCTGCTGGGAAGAACCCTACACGGAAACCAGAAAACAGCGAATGAGCATACCCATTTCAGGGGTAAATTACAGAGCACAACCGTCAGAAGTCAGAAGTCAGAAGCCGGAAGCCAAAGCACAGAGCACGGAGCACCGCGCAGAGCGCACATTGCACGAAAGATCCGCTATTGAGCCCAAAGCCATACAACCGAACACTACATGGGATCACCCGGTTGATGCCCTTAACACTCCGGGAGATCGCCCTAAAAAATTATACAAAAATCAAGACGCCATGAAAAACAAACAGCACCCAAAAAATTTCATCCCCGATGCATTACATATCGTCCAGGAAGGTCTGAAATCCATGCAGGCCATTCAGATGCAAACCGC
>JASFLX010000061.1:0-12880 GCA_050117895.1 Desulfobacterales bacterium
GTCTGTTTGTTGAAGGATATCGTTCGTATCTCTTGTTCCGGCGGCTACAATTGTGCCCATGACATCGTAGTGTAAAAATGAAAACAGATTTTCAAGATATTCAAAATAAGTCTTGAACATTTTTTTGTCCGGATTCCCCTGTGTGAAGACCATAAATAATCTTTTCTTTCCTTTTAAGCGAGTAGTGAAATCCGGTCTCATAAACGGTACAAGACGATCCATAAATAGCTTTGTTTGTCCTGATACCTGCCACATATAGACAGGTGAACCAAGAATTATTACATCCGAGGCCTGTATCTCCTCATGTAACAATTGCATGTCATCATCAGTAACACAGGTGCCTGTTTCTCTGCAGTCGAAACATCCCAGACAAAGAGAGATATTCATTTTAGTACGCTTGTAAAACTTTGTTTCGGCACCATTTTCACTGGAGCTTTGAAGAATTGTTTTAACCAGTTTTTCAGTGTTTCCGTTTTCTCTCGGACTTCCTTCTAATCCCAATATTTTCATGTTGATATTTCCCTCTTCATTAAAAAGTTTTTCTGCAATATGTCATATTTGATTATAAATGGTGAAAATTGACCCAAGCCTTAAAACACATAATATTGCTTTTATCACAGGTATAAAACCCATCTTAATACAAATAATCCTCATAAACTCTTTAATCAACTTTGAAAGAAGGATTGCTCTCCGAGCTGAAAAGTATTTTGAGGAACTCATCACGTCCAATTGCGCCTATGACCCCCGTAGCTATGCTGTAGAAAAATAGAAATACGATAAAAATAATATGGGTAGCAAAGAATCGAGGCCATTTTATTTCTTCGATTAAGTGTTCAGTTGCCGTCGAGATTGCTCCGTATTTGGAGATAAGCGGGATCATTTCCTCGAGGAATTGAAAAAGCAAAACAATGATTACATAAATAAATATTCTCCATGCGACATTATAAATAAGCCTCTTCTGTGAGAACCAATTAAATAAGGGTAGTGCATCTGCAATCAAGATTGATTTCCCGACAATAAGTGCTCCGATAGTAGCAGATGCAGAGGACGCAATAGCTATACCATATTGTTCGGCCATGAGCGACCGCACGAACAGGATGATATGAAAGACTACGAAGAAAAAAATAGTGGGCGGGAGCATTTCCAAAAATTCATGCTTTAGAAATATGAGTGCTTTTTTCATAATAGATACCTATGTTCCTAACCAATGATTCTACCCTTCTGTTTATCATTAAAATTTATATGATAAACAGAAAGGTTGCAAAATGTGATGTCTTAAAATTTCATACATCTTGCCAAAACAACAGGTTCAAGCATCTCAATTTTAAGTACATAATATCTTATTTTTTACAAAATTACTAAAAAGCAAACCTCTATCGAAGAGTTTGTCCTTGTTGAAAAAATGATATCACACGAATTTATTTTGGACATGAAGTGTGTGGTTTATAACAAGGATCATCAATTATGATTTAGCAGATAAAATTCAGTTAGTAGAACCTAAATATTGCTTTACTAACATATCCCATTTTTCATTTTTAATTGCTCTGTTCAAAGCCATGTTGAGCGGTTCACGCAACCTACTGCCTTGCGGAATAGCCATACTTATGAAGTAATGATCAAATGTTCCGGCAAGAACATGTAAATGAGCAGGATATTCGGTCTTAACCAGATGCTTTAATATGATTTCGTCAGCAATGAATGCATCGAGTTTATTTTCTGCGAGCGCCTGCAGACCGTCTTGAATGTTTCCGAAAGGCATTACGGTAATCCCGTTCTCAGTTAGATATTTTAAGGGCTCACTAAGAGCAAGAGAACCCACTCGAACATTGGGCAGGTCGTGAAAACCACGGACATTTCCTTTTAAATGACCAATTGTTAAAGATGTAGTGATGGCAGCCGTGAAGCTGGAAATCAATATAATCGAAGCAAACATCCAGGAAATTGCGACAACTCGTCCACCAAACGTCTTTGGTGTTTTATCTCCATACCCTACCGTGGTCATGGTTACCGCAGCCCACCAAATGCCATGACCCAGACCCTTTACGATTTTATCGCCAAACATTTCATTATTCCGTCGACTTTCAAAGAACCATACGAGCGCGCCTGCTACCATCCACAATAGAACGAGGAGACAAATCAGTTTAAAAAAGTGCATTGAAAAAAAACGCTCGACAACGCGAGACCACCCATGCATATTGCCTTCTATCTTCACAGCAATAGCAGCCCCCGATCTGTAATACGAGTTACTAAAGTCCAAAATCAATTCATGTTTTTCCGTCACCGCTATAACCGGGATCAAATCAAGTTCTTGGTTTAAGACCGCATCCTTCAAATAGTCGGTACTGTTGTATTCTCGTAGCTCGTAATCAATGCCCAGATCAACGGTTATCGCTTGTAAGAGCTCAATGCTGAGTCCTTCCCATTCACCAGATGGACCTTTCATGACAAATGGTGGAAGAATCATTGTGCCGACTATCAGCTTTTTTGGGACACCATTTTTATTCTGCGCAAATGTTGGAACAGCCGATAATATGAAAAAACAAATTGTTGCTATAAAGGCAATCGTTGCTATGCCGGAATTAGAATAAATATTTCTACGTTCCATAAACTGTAATTAAATGATTTGTTTGGCTTGAAAAACACCTTAAAAATTGAACTCGGAAAAAAAAAGAGACTACTATTAAAAGGAAGATTTATTAAGTCTATCCCATTAAAATTAGGCTTGTCAAAACCTTTGATCACCTGTGGGACTCCCAAGATATCAGGCGGTCAAAAATCCTGCAATAAGTCTGACAGACCCGAGCTCGCTCAGTTACATACCCAATCGCAATATCCGTCTTTCCAGCTCCCATTATTTATATGATTCATGACCTCAGTGCGATATCCTTTACAAAACATTTACAATTTTGTCCTGGAATCAACATAAGTTCTTTACATTTACCCCTTATCTTAAAACCAACACCGAGGAAATATTCCTTGAAAACATACAATCTCAAAAAAGGAGGTACATCATGAATTCGAATCTTAGGCAAAAATTCCTTACCGGCGCAATGGTTCTTTTGGTCACGGTATTTGTCATTCCGGGTTTCGCGGGAGCGTTTACGCAGGGCCAGTGCAGGCCTGAAAAGGGATTTGGTATGAAAAAGCGTCATATGTCGCCTTTGGGGGTCTGGCAAAATCCGAAAATGGTTCAGGAACTGGGACTTACCGACAAGCAAGTCGAGGGACTCAAGAAAGCGGATTTTGCCCATCGTGAAAAGTGTCTGGAATTGAAATCTAAACTCGACGTTCTTCACCTTGAATTGGAAAAACTGTTTGCCGACGAGTCCGTGGATGAAGCGAAAGTTCTTCAAGTCGCCCAAAAGATTTCAGATCTGAAAGGCAAACTGTTTGTTCAGAGAATTGAATCTCGACTGGCAGTTGCAAAGCTGTTAACTGCGGACCAAGTTAGCAAGCTGAAAATGTTTAGATCGCATCACCCTGCACATCACGGTAAAATAGACAAAACTGGAAAACATCGCAGGGCCTTGTCTGAAAATTGAAAAGTCAGACTCAAACAAAAAGCATAAGGCATCTTATTATCGCCCCCGGAATACCTGCCCGGGATATCGAGCGACAAGAGCAAACACATATGAAACATTAGCAATGTATCTAACAGGGAATGAAGAAACCAAGCCCTGTCAAATTCCATGCCCGAAAATCTGTGCATTATTTTAAATTTTTAATTTTTCGGAAATTGAAGGTTTATGCATGAAATGAAGAAATATCGTTAAATATATTCAAAGTTTAAGGTAAGATAGTCTTGTGTTTTGATATGGTTGTGTAACTTTTTGTAGTTTATAATCGACTAAGTTAGAAAACACTTAATTTGGAGGTATTAACATGAGAGAAAAATATTGCAAATTTTCGATATTTGTGTTCACGGTCACAACTTTTCTTCTATTGGGGGTTTTCATGCTTACAACCACGCAGGCATTTGCTGATAATGGGTACAAAGGAAAAGGCAAACAGAAAGAATGGCAAAAACAGAAAGTACAGGACAAGGAATATCGAAAACACCCAGGCGAAATGAGGCGAGAAGATCGCAAACATTACGAGGAGCAGGGTCGTCGTGACTACAAAAAACGTTTGGATTACCACGAGCATCGTGGATACAGAGATCGCCCCTATGACAAAAGTCGGCATTACGATCATTACGATCATAAAGGGCATCGGTATGCTTATCACGGCCATTGGCGCTCCTGGGATCAATGGAACAAGTACGCAAGAAAACACCCACATATATACAAACAGGGAAGATATTACCGCGAAGGTGCGCATTTAATGTTCAGGTTTTGCGAACCTGGGACCGGTAACTGTTTCTTCTTTTCAATCGGAAGGTAATTAGCAGGATAAGAAAATTAGGGTCTGCCGGTCATGGGTGTCTGAATTTTCACATCTGCCATTCATTCGAAAAGGTATTAGATTCGAGATGACAAATGGATAACCATCGGAATAGACAATGATAACTATATAGTTGTTTGACATATCAAATTTAGCACCTATTTTCTAATCTGACATAACCGAAAGAAATACAATAGTTGAAAATCAATGTGGGTCTTATTTATGAAAAATGTGCTGCTTCTTTTGGGTTTACTCCCGCTTTAGTGGCTCATGTTCGTGTGAGCTTTTACATTGAAGCAGACAAATATAATGGTTGCTGTGTCAACAACAATTAGGCTAACAAAAGGAGAAAAAGATGAAAAAGCTATTAATGATGGTTTTAATTCTATCAGGTGCATTGATTTTTCTGGGAACCAACTATGCTTTTGCAAAAGGACCCCATGGTCACATGCACGGAAAGTCCTATTTTGATGCAATGGATACAGACAAGGACGGGAAAATCAGCCACGATGAGTACATGGCAAAATATGAAAAACGTTTTAAAGCGATGGACACTAACCAGGACGGATTTCTGACTAACGAGGAATGTAGCAAATCCTGGGGAAAACATAAGGAAGCAATAAAGCACAAAATGCAGGAAAAGTGCTCTCAGGAAAAGGCTGGAACTGCACCTACCGAAGACTCCCCAGAGGAAACAAAAAAGAAATCAAACTAAGCTATGAATTGTCATACATATCTGCAAGAATAGCTATTTGATAGTTAAAACATCGCAGGCACCATGTTGTAAAGAGCAAGGGCATGTCTCAAGAGACATGCCTTTTTGCTTTTTGCCCAAATACAGTAGTGGCTCATTGGTGTGGAGCTTTGGACTCTACTACAACAAAAATGCAGCCATGTGATATTTTGTGTTCCAAAGATATCTCTGAAAAAGATGCAAAGTGCGGATACCAAATGGTGATCACACGAACGCTGGGGGCTTAGGATTCCTGAGATAGCCAACCAGAAGGTGACAATATCATCCATATCAAAAACCACCGATATGTCTGACGTCTGTACTATCATAGAATAGAGTTACGGACAGTTTCGATATTGCTGAATTTTTGCATAAGTCCGGATTGCAGTTCAAAGACTCTGAAATATGTTGGGGATCTAAAGGCGGGATTCGGATCTGATCGCCTCGAATTCAAAATTATAACTCCACCATATTGTAATCTGGTGTTAAAAGTATAATAATTGATTCAGCCGTTTCTTTGTGCCATAATTTCAAAACTTGGAAAAATGGCGTTTCCGGAAAGTAATATAAAATTATTTCGCATTTTCAGAATAGTTTGTTTAAGGAGGCTTTCCAAATATGGACCCATTGTGGATTGTTGCCGCATTTGTCTTTGGAGCCGCTTCCAGCAGGATCGGTCTGCCACCTCTCGTGGGATACCTGATCGCCGGGTTTGTCCTTAAGAGTTTCGGCGTCGAGGGCAGCGAAGCTCTTGGAAACATTGCCGATGCAGGTGTAACGCTGCTCCTTTTTTCCATCGGCCTAAAACTTAAGTTGAAGAGTCTTGCCAAGCCCGAAGTATGGGCTGGTGCAACGATTCATATGTTCATCACTGTTGCCGTTTTCGGAGCCGGGATCTGGATTCTTAGTGAGTCAGGGATGCCCCACTTTCATCTTATAAGCTGGCAAACTACTTTACTCATTGCGTTTGCCCTGAGTTTTTCGAGTACGGTTTTTGCGGTTAAAGTGCTGGAGGAAAAGAAAGAGACGCCATCCCGCCATGCCGCTACATCGATCGGTATACTGATCATGCAGGACATTATTGCAGTTGTTTTTTTAGCAGTCTCTGCCGGAAACCTCCCTTCACCATGGGCAGCGGTCCTGGTAGCGTCGCTTTTTATTATCAGGCCGCTGCTGTCCAGGTTTTTGGTTCGATGCGGTCATGGCGAACTGCTGATGTTGTTTGGAATATTGATGACCACTGCCGGATACAGCAGCTTCGAAATGGTCAAGTTAAAAGGAGATCTGGGAGCGCTTGTGTTTGGTATGCTCTTTGCTGCTCATCCCAAGGCGGGTGAACTATCCGATAGGTTGCTTAGCTTCAAAGATCTTTTTCTTGTCGGCTTTTTTTTAAATATTGGCATCTCCGGTTCTCCGACGCCCACAGGCCTCGGGATAGCGCTTTTGCTGGCGCTGGCCGTACCGTTCAAAGCAGCCCTGTTTTTTGGCATCCTAACACGCTTCAGGCTGCGTGCTCGGACATCGATGCTTGCTTCGCTTAGTTTGGCCAATTACAGTGAGTTCGGTCTCATTGTCGGGTCTATCGGCGTAGCTAACGGCTGGATGAGTGGCGATTGGTTGGTTATCATTGCTGTCTCGCTTTCGATAACGTTCATTTTGGCAGCACCATTGAATTCTGCCTCCCACATCTTTTATGCGCGTATTTCAGGCCGACTGAAAAGTTTCGAAACCGCAAAGCGTCTACCTGAAGATAAACCGATAGAGACCGGAGATGCTGAGGTTGTGATTATCGGCATGGGTGGCGTAGGAACGAGTGCATTTGACGAAATGAGGCGTCGATACGGCGATGTGGTGATCGGACTGGATTTTTCCGAAGAAACGGTAGAGCAACATCGAAAATTAGGGAGAAATGTTGTTTACGGCGATGCCGAGGATAGCGATTTCTGGGAGCGAGTCGAACTGGCAAAAAGTCGGGTTATTCTGGTCATGCTATCCTTACCGAATCCCAAAGCCAGTATATTTGCAATCCGGCAGATGGCCAAGAGAGGTTATCAAGGCCAGATCACAGCGTCAGTTCGTTACGAGGATGAAATACCAATCCTAAAAGAGGAGGGGATCAATGCCGCATACAGCCTTTACGAAGAAGCTGGCGTTGGATTTGCCGACCACGTGTGTGCCCATATGGATTACTGCAAGCTCAAAGATGCCGGTCTTAAATCCTGAAGTGAGGGTCTTGCGATGATATTTTGTCACGATGTCAGATCAGCCAAATTGACATGTATCAAATTCGGACTGTAAATATCAAGCCCCTATTATTTTTAAGATATCGAATTGATTCCGGCCACCGATTCAACTTCGTCTATCCATTCATGAACATCTCGGAAACCGTTCTAACTTTCGTAACTCAGCGCTTATAAATGGAAGTCAGAAACCGTACCTAAAGACCAAAAAAACCGGTTTCCACCTTTCGGAGACCGGGTTTTTTATGTGGCATGATTTTTATGTTTTTACCCTGATTTTCATCGGGCTTGTGGGGTATAGTGTGGGGTATGACATTTTTAGCCAAATAAAAAGGGCTTAGATATTTCTCTAAACCCTTGATATTATTAATGGCGGGAGTGACGAGACTTGAACTCGCGACCTCCGGCTTGACAGGCCGGCGCTCTAACCAAAACTGAGCTACACCCCCAAATGGTAGGCGGAACAGGGCTTGAACCTGTGACCCTCGGCTTGTAAGGCCGATGCTCTCCCAACTGAGCTACCCGCCCTTATTCCTTTTTAGCGGATTTTAGGTTAATCAAATTTTTAAAGCAGTGTACCGCTAACAATTTAGCAACATGAAGTCAAGATTAAATTGTTTTGAAAAAATGCCTAGTAAAATTTTATTTATATTAAACCGGACCGCTGCTCTATATCAACTTCTTTTTGCATTATGTCAAAAGGCATGTCGCTTTCTTTAAAAAGAGTATCCCCCTCATTTAAAACCAGCGAATGAGGCAAAACTTCGTCCATGTGCTCCACCAAAACAATTTCAAGCTCTTTTAACACCGTGGGAGGTATATCCTTTAAGTCCTTTTCGTTTTCTTTGGGAATAAGAACTTTCTTGACACCACCTCTGTGAGCAGCCAGAATTTTCTCTTTTATTCCACCGATAGGCAGAACACGTCCTCTCAACGTTATTTCACCGGTCATGGCAATATCATGATAAACAGGTCTTTTCAGAAGGGCCGAAACCAGAGATGTACACATTGAAATCCCGGCCGAAGGACCGTCTTTTGGAATGGCGCCTTCAGGTATATGAATATGAATATCAAATTTCCGGTAAAATTTGGTATCTATATATAGACACTCGCCACGTGATCGAACATAGCTTACGGCTGCCTGAGCAGACTCTTTCATCACATCTCCCAGTTTGCCGGTCATGGTCAATTTCCCTTTGCCGGGCATAATCAGGGTTTCGACACAAAGCAATTCTCCGCCCACCTGTGTCCAGGCAAGCCCGGTAACAATTCCGACTTGATCCTCTTCCTCAATCTGAAGCTCTTTAAAGCGCGGCGGCCCCAAGTATTTCTGCACGGATTTTGCGGTTACCTTAAAACCGCTGCTTTCTTTATCCTTTATCACTTTACGGGCGATTTTTCGGCATATTGAAGAAATTTCGCGCTCAAGGTTTCTAACCCCAGATTCTCGTGTATATCGCCGGATAATCGTAAGGACAGCTTCCTTAGAAAAATGTACATTCTTATCTTTAAGTCCATTCATCTCGATCTGTTTGGATAAAAGAAAGTCTCTGGCGATATAATATTTTTCATATTCGGCATAGCCGGGCAAACGAATAATTTCCATTCTGTCCTGTAAGGGCAGGGGTATCTCAGGCAGCGTATTGGCCGTAGTAATAAAAAGAATGTCCGAAAGATCATAATCTACATCAAGATAATGGTCATTAAAGCCGTAATTCTGTTCCGGGTCAAGGACCTCTAAAAGAGCGGCCGAAGGATCACCCCGGAAATCCATGCTCATTTTATCAACTTCATCAAGGCAAAATACCGGATTGTTAACACCGACTTTTTTCAGAGACTGAATAATTTTACCGGGCATTGCGCCAATATAGGTGCGCCGATGTCCACGAATTTCAGCCTCATCCCGAACACCTCCCAAGGAAAGACGGATAAATTTTCTTCCCGTAGCTCTGGCCACAGATTTGGCCAAAGACGTTTTTCCCACACCAGGCGGCCCCACAAAACAAAGTATCGGCCCCCGGATCTTGTTGACCAAAGTCTGGACGGCAAGGTATTCGAGAATACGCTGCTTTGGCTTTTCCAGCCCGTAATGATCTTCTTCCAGTATTTTATCTGCTTCTTCAATATCTTTCCGGAATTTGCTCCTTTCAAACCAAGGTAGACTGATCAACCAGTCAATATAGCCTCGAACCACCGTTGCTTCGGCCGACATAGGGGTCATCATTTTAAGTTTTTTGAACTCTTGTCTGACCTTGGCCGCAGCTTCCTTTGACATCCTTTTGCGTTTGATTCGCTTTTCAAGATCGTTCAGCTCGTTTCTATTGTCATCTTCCGTTCCGATCTCTTTTTTGATGGCCCGCATCTGTTCATTCAAATAATAATTCTTCTGGGTTTTTTCCATCTGTTTCTTGACACGGTTTTTTATCCTTTGATCCATCTTGAATATATCGATTTCCATCTTTATCAGGCTCAAAAGAAGAGACAACCGCTCCTCCATAACAACCGCTTCCAACAGACGCTGTTTATCATCTATTTTAAAAGAAAAATGGGCCGCCACCGTATCTGCCAACTTTGAAGGATCTGAAATTTCAGAAACCGTCTTTACGAGATCTTTTGAGATGTTTTTGTTTACTTTGGCATATTCATCAAAACTATCATGAATCGCCCGGATCAACGCCTCGCCCTCGGCCGGCAATATATCGGTTTCAGAGACCGGTTTCAGTGCCACCTGCAAAAACTCCGGGTTTTTGATAAAACGGACAATGGAAGCCCTGGTTTTTCCTTCAATCAGAGCCTTTACCGTACCGTCCGGAAGCCGAAGAAGCTGCAGTATTTTTGCAATGGTTCCAATCTGGCTGATGTCTTTTTCTTTAGGGTTGTCAATACCCGCCTTTTTTTGAGTGGCAAGAAACACTCTTTTATCCTTGTTCATTGCATCGGAAAGGGCTTCCACAGATTTTGAACGTCCCACGAAAAGGGGGGCAACCATGTGTGGAAAAACGACGATGTCTCTTAGCGGAAGTAACGGAAGCAGTAACTCCGGCACATCGGGATCATTATCTTTAAAAAATTTCGGCAAGTTAATCATCGTAAATGTTATTCCTCTGATTAGCTGTCTTGTGCTTGTTTTTTGGGCTGCTCGAATAAGAGAATGGGATCCTCTTTTTTGATCACCGTATCTTCTCCGATGACACATTCCTTTACATTCTCCATAGAAGGAATTTCATACATAATATCTATCATGGAGCTTTCTATAATGGCGCGAAGGCCTCTGGCGCCGGATTTTCTTGTCAACGCCTCTTTGGCAATGGCTGAAAGGGCGCTATCCGTAAATCGTAAGTTCACACCTTCCATTTCCATCAGTTTTGAAAACTGTTTTATAAGCGCATTTTTCGGCTCTTTGAGTATTCTGGTCAAAGCATGCTCATTCAATTCGGAAAGGGTTGCAAGAACAGGCAGGCGACCCAGAAATTCAGGTATTAAACCGTATTTGATCAGATCCTCGGGCTGAACCATCTTCAGGATTTCACCGATACTTTTTTCTTCCTCTTTTTGGATTTTAGCGCCAAAGCCCATGATTTTGGAGCCCAAACGCCGCTGAATAATCTGCTCGAGCCCGGTAAAGGTTCCCCCACATATAAAAAGTATGTTAGAAGTGTCCACCTTGACAAAATCCTGCTGCGGATGTTTTCGTCCCCCTTTGGGCGGTACACTGGCAGTGGTCCCTTCTATAATCTTCAATAATGCCTGCTGAACCCCCTCTCCGGAAACATCGCGGGTAATGGACGGGTTATCGGATTTGCGTGCAATCTTGTCAATTTCATCAATGTAAACAATACCCCGCCGGGCTTTTTCCACATCGTAATCCGCGTTCTGAAGCAGGGAAAGGATGATATTCTCTACATCTTCACCCACATAGCCGGCCTCGGTCAGGCTGGTCGCATCTGCAATGGTAAACGGAACATTCAGAAATCGTGCAAGGGTCTGAGCCAGCAATGTCTTTCCACAGCCGGTGGGCCCGATAAGAAGGATATTGCTTTTCTGAATTTCAACCTCATTTGTTCTGATCGAAGAATCCAGACGCTTGTAATGATTATAAACAGCAACCGCAAGAATCTTTTTAGCCGGATCCTGTTCAATCACGTAACCATCGAGCATTGCCTTTATCTCTTTTGGTATAAGGAGCTGCTCCATGCCGTCTATCTCTTTTTCTCTTTCTTCTTCAATGATTTCACTGCATAGTTGTATGCATTCATCACAAATATATACTGCGGGACCGGCAATCAGTTTTTGCACCTCTTTCTGGTTTTTTCCGCAAAACGAGCAAAATAGATTGTCGTTCACGTCCCCTTTTTTTGCCATTTTAATCCTCCACCTTTTCTATTTTATCAAGATCGTCTCTGTTCACGATAACGTGATCAACGATTCCGTATTCTTTAGCCTCTATACCGGTCATGAAAAAATCACGGTCCGTATCAGACTGTATATGCTTTAAACTTTTTCCGGTATGAACGACCAGAATTTGATTCAGGGTCTCCTTCATGCGAAGGATCTCTTTGGCCTGTATTTCTATATCTGATGCTTGCCCCTGAAATCCTCCCATGGGTTGATGGATCAAAATCCGTGCGTTTGGAAGGGTATATCGTTTACCTTTGGTACCGGCCGTCAGTAACAGCGCTCCCATACTGGCTGCCTGTCCGATACATACGGTGGCAATATCCGGTTTAATGTACTGCATGGTATCATATACCGCCAAACCGGCGGTCACCAATCCGCCGGGGGAATTGATGTAAAAATTGATGTCCTTGTCAGGATCTTCGGATTCCAGGAACAAAAGTTGCGCGATCAAAAGATTTGCAACCTCATCATTCATGGCAGTTCCAAGAAAAATTATTCTGTCTTTGAGAAGTCTCGAGTATATGTCATAGGCACGTTCACCTCTGCTGCTTTGCTCTATGACCATGGGTATCAATGGCACAAATCGTCTCCTTTATCACTTTGTATTTTTAAATTGCAACAATTTAATTGTCTGAAATCATTGAATTTAAATTTCAGATTGTTGCTCTAAGCTGGGTTCTACCTCTTCAATGGTGCTATTTTTAATAATAAGTTCTAAAGCATGTTTTTCAAGTAGGGTCTGTTTAAAAATTTCCAGATTATCCTCATTCTGATTATAATACTTTTTTATTTCTTCAACCGGCTGATTAAAACCTTTGGCCATCTCCTCAAAACTCTTTTCTAATTCTTCATCCGAAAGGGACATATTTTCCTGGTCGATAATCTTATCTAAAATCAGATGTCTTCTGACTTTCTTTTCTGCCAGTTCACGATGCCTTTCCAAAAGGATTTCTCTGGAAAGACCCTGATCTTCCAACGACTTGTTATGATAGGATAACGTCCTTTCAACCTCTTCGATAATCCGTTCCAGCTCATATTCGACCATCGAATCCGGCAACTCGAATTCGGTCTTTTGGATCAGGCTCTGAAACACTTGCTCGTTTATTTCCTGCTCCGCTCTTTTGGC
>JASFLX010000062.1:0-12636 GCA_050117895.1 Desulfobacterales bacterium
GGGAACCAAAAATATCCGCCACCAAGACACTAAGACACAAAGGATATATTAATTATTCTTTCTTTGTGCCTTGGCGCCTTAGTGGCAGAATGGAAAAATCATGAAATGGATAGAAGCAAAAGTGGTTTTTGATTTTAACGATAAGCAATTGGCCACGGATCTTATTGCCGATATTTTTTATGAACTGGGCATAACGGGTCTGGTTGTGGAGGAGCCGGATATTGAACATCCGGAAGATTGGGGAAAAGATGCCATACATCCCGAACATTATGCGGTGATCGGCTATTTTTCCCGTGATGAAAAAACCCAAACAAGACGCCGGATTCTTGAAAAAAATCTGGCAAGGCTCGAAAAGGAAAAGGGGATAACCTATAAAATTATTTATGCGGATATGGATGAATCTGACTGGGCAAACCAATGGAAAGCGTATTTCCGGCCTAAGAAAATAACCGATAAAATCATAGTAAAACCCAACTGGAGGGAATACCTCCGGAATCAGGATGAAATTATCATTGAGATCGATCCGGGCATGGCATTTGGCACCGGAACCCACCCCACAACCTGCATGTGCATTACAATGATTGAAAAATATCTGAACACGGGTGATTCTTTTCTGGATGTGGGAACCGGTTCAGGCATCCTTATGATTGCAGCAGCAAAGCTTGGCGCAGCCAGAGTTTGGGGGACGGACAATGATGAAATTGCTGTGGATATTGCCTGGAAAAATTTGATGCAAAACAGAATAGCAAAAGCAACCTTTAATGTCATCACCGGCAATTTTATGGAAAAGGTTTCGGCACGGTTTGATGTTGTTGCTGCCAATATGACGTCAAAGAGTATTTTAATTCTACTTGAGGACATCAAAAAAGTTTTGGTCAAAAAAGGCATATTTATCTGCTCGGGTATTATTGAAGAGGATAAGAATTACGTTATAAATAAGATGAAAAATTTGGGTTTTGAAGTCATCGAGATACTTACAAAAGAAAACTGGGTCTCGATTGCCTGTAGGTCAGGGCTTCAAAAAAAATAAATCCCCCCATCTGACGTGTCTTTTGGCTCGAATTCTTTGGTCCACTCAACAGGCATACCGTAACGGATTCTACCGTTGGTGCCCCTTGAATTCAAAACAAAATCGTTCGTAATCTTTGAAAAATTTATTTTGCACCAAATACACGCTTCAACAAGTCAGTAGTACGCTTAGCGGGATTCTGGCGGATAGCCGCTTCCTCCTTGGCCATATAATAAAAGATTCCGTCCATTCCTTTCTCAGCAACATAATCAGTCAAGTCGGCTTTCACGTCCGGCACAAAAGGTAAGGATCGATATTCTTTCATAACATTATCATACGCCTGAACCGCTCCCACTTCTGAAAGGCTGTTTTTAATAACCGGTTCCATCTCTTTTGCCAGAGCCGGAGACATTTTACTTCGAAAATATTGGGTAGCAGCATCTTCCGGACCTTTATATATGGTTTTTACATCATCAAAACTCATGTCAGTGATCGCCTCCCAGAAAAGTTTCTTTGCCTTTGGAGTCGCAACTTCCGCAGCCCGGTTGAGTTTCAGCTCAAGATCTTCAAGTAGACGGGACATGCCGACTTTTTCCAACATCGACTTCACGGTTTTTAATTGTTCGGGTAACGGTATGTGAACCGCTGAATCGGTATTGAAGCCGTCCATGCGGCCTAACCGGGCAACCACATTTTCCGAGCCAACACGAAGCGCATCTTTAAGCCCGGCCCCGATTTCTTCAACGGTGATGCCGGCTTGCTTGTTGCTTTCCCCCACAGACTTAAGGAGTTTTGTGCCTTTCTCCAACCAGTTGTCTCCGGCTTCTGCCGAGCCGGTGATTAAGGAAATCGTGATGATAAACATGCCCATAATAATTATTAATTGATGCTTTAAAAACTCCAGGAAAGTTGTATTCATGATGTCCCCCTTCACGCTGTGATTGCTTAACCCTTAAAAATTATCCAAGGAATACCCTTATGAGAAAACCTCTTGTACGCCGGGTGTCTTGAATCCCCTCAGCAGGCGCGAAGTTCTGTCTTTCAAGTCTCATCAATCTGTAACGAATCGGCCATGATGATGCTATTTATTTCAAGGCACGGCCGAAGAATGATGATCGATGATGTACCATTCACCATCGCTGTCCTTGCGATAAACAAACGTATAACGAGCGGGTGAACTTGTCATTTTATCATCTTTGTTATAAAAAAATGTGTAATAACCGGAGTTTATAGCAATATCCCCATACACTCTCACCATGGGTTTGTAGTAGATCGCATTTAAATTTCTAAACCCCATGAAATGTTTAAAATAATTCTTTGTTCCTTCAGGAGTTGTCCGCATATAAGGGGAAACCGTGCCCCAGAAAACGGCATCTTTGGCATACAATTTCGACACAGTTTCCGGATCAGTGGTGGTGACCGCCTCAATCCATTTATCCATTGCCTTCAGGACGGACTGCTGTTCTTCAGTGAATGGCTGGGAAACGCCCTTTTGATCGATTAAAACGTCAGTTTTTTCCATGTAAGCTTCTCCTTTTGATTTTGTTTGATTTTAAAAACTGTCAAAATGTATTCACAGATTCTGTACCCGTCTAATAACACAACCCATCGCTCAGTTCAACTTGAACCTTCCGGTCCATTCAACAACAGACATCAATGTGTAGCCGACATAACTTTTTATAGACCTCAAGGTCCTTCCACGTCCATATAATTGCTATGGGGCACCTCGTTTCCCCCTTAACCCTGACACCTGAAACCAAATAGCCATGGCAATGTTAACAAACAACAGTCTTGATTTATACCCTGAACAAACAGAGTCACTTCCCGGCTGGTTCGCATGCTTCGCGGGGTTCGGGCTAATAATCTTCGGCTAAAAGGTGCAGATTCCCTATATGGACATTTTGCAGGCCGGCCTTTTTGGCAGCATCACGGCAGCGGAGTGCATGAGACCTGGATGTGGTGGGAAGATCGCTGAGATAAAATTGCGGATAAAATGCCAGCAGGCTATAGGGGATTTCCGGGTCAAGGCTTGAAATAAACCTGGCGATTTCAGAAACTTCAGGTTTATCCACATATCCCGGAACCAGTAGTGTGCTGGCGATAAGCAACGGCGGTTTGGGTCTCTTTTTTGTCCATTTGGCTAGAATTTTGAAGTTTTCAAAGGTTTTCGTCTGGGTTACCCCGCAGAGGGCATGGTGAATGCCCGGGTCCCACGCCTTTAAGTCGAACTTGATGCACCCGCCGGATCTTAAAGACAGATCCGCCATCATTGTCAAAAAAGGTTCCTGCATGGCTCCGTTGGTTTCCCAGCAGATTCGCAGGATTCGGCCGTTCGCATCTTTAAGAGCAATTTGGGAAGTTTTTATGGCATGGAGGATCTGAGGTGTGGGATCACCGCCGAAATAGCAGATGCAATTGGTTTTTTTGTCTACGGCCCCGGCAAGGCTTTTTGCGGTGATTTTTTGAGTGGAAAATGTGTGTTCCTTAAAATGGTAGTTTTGACAGTACAGGCAATTGAATGCACAAGCATGGTAGAAGACGGCCAGATTCCGGTAACCGTGCTCAGGGCCTCTTGAAACCGCATATTTGGGATATCCGCAACCGGTGCCGGCGGGGCAGACAAAATCGCCGACACAGTTTGTGGGAAGGGGATCGTAATAATAATACAGATTTCCCTCATGAGGCCTTCCGCCGTGGATCTTTCCGTTTTGCACTCGCCGCAGACCGCAAAAGCCAGTTCCATTTTCAGGAATCCGGCATTTATGGACGCACAGTCCGCAGCTAATGCCGTGATCTGATCGGGGAGGATCTTCCGGGAGGCTGTAAGCCCTTCGGCTGTGCCGGTGAACCATTTTAATTTGTGGCCAGACACTATCAAAATGGGCTCTGATACAGTCGGCACAAAAACCGATGGTGTTTGAAATCGTTCTTGCGCTTTTTTTACAGTAATTGCATGTACCCATTATTTTACCATTCCAATTGGGGAGAAGCCCCTAACTTGAAATTATAATTGATAGATGATTCATTTTCAATTATCTTTTCAATTATGAAATGGGTTGTTGTCTCAATGATTTTATCCCTGGCGGTTTATGCCATTTGCCTCGAAAGTGCGGCTCAGGAGGAGGTATTCATGATTGACATGGAAAGAACATCCGAACGACTACAGGAGCACCTCAGGAT
Source organism: Desulfobacterales bacterium (assembly GCA_050117895.1). GTDB lineage: Bacteria > Desulfobacterota > Desulfobacteria > Desulfobacterales > UBA11574 > S5133MH16. The sequence continues at coordinate 4,190 of JASFLX010000062.1, forward strand.
GCTGACGCAGACCATCGGTGAGCGGAGTGTCTTGAGGCCTAAAAGCCTAAGAAAGACTCAAGAATACATCGAAAAATTCTATCAGGACATGGACATATCGGTACATTGCGAACCCTACCCCTACCGGAATTATACGGTTGCAAATGTGGTGGCGGAAATCTCTTTTTGTGATACGCCCCAAAAACATTTTCTTTTAGGAGCACATTATGATTCGGTGGCCGGGACGGTGGGAGCCGACGACAATGCCAGTGCCATCGCCGTTCAACTGGAGACCGCCCGGCAATTAAACGCACTGAAAGGTCATCAAGAACTGGATCTGTCGGTGAAATTCGTTTCTTTTACTCTGGAAGAACCGCCGGCTTTTGGCACACGGCATATGGGAAGCCGGGTATATGCAATGAAGGCCTGGAAAAAGAAAGAAAAGATAGACGGTATGATCTGCCTGGAAATGGTGGGCTATACTTGCCATGATCCGGGGTGCCAGAACTATCCGTTTCCGTTGATGTTTTTAGGCTATCCCAAGAAGGGAGACTATATCGGTATTGTGGGAAACTTGAATTCCAAAGGTTTTACAGAGGCATTATACCGGGCATTTTGCAGAAACCCGGATCTTCCCGTGGTTAAACTGACGGTTCCATTGGGAGGGTACCTGCTTCCTTCCGTGAGACTCAGCGACCATTCTTCGTTCTGGGATCGGGGGTATAAAGCGGTCATGATCACGGATACGGCCTTTTACCGAAACCCCCATTATCACCGGGCATCAGATACCATGGACAGACTGGACTACGGTTTTATGGCCCAGCTGGTGAAGAGTCTTCTATATTTTTTTAGCTCTCATCATCCATGAAGAATTAAAATACACCCTTGCCGACACAAGATATCAAATAGTCTTGATCCACTTTAGTGGGTGCGAAGACGCCCACATTTCCCAAACGTATATTCTCCAGTCCGGTTGCTTTTACCCGTTGATATGCTTCAATCATTTGCCACACGGCCGGTCTTGCAAATTCCTTCATCCGGTATTCGGGAAAGAAAGCCAGGATGGTAAATGGAATGGAACGATCCACTTGTTTAAGGCTCCGGGCGATGCTTTCGAGCTGGTCGGTTTCAACAAGACCGGGAATATAGAGGGATAAAACTTCCAATACAAAATTTCGCTTGAGGATTTTTTCCGGCAGTCTCAAAATCGCCTCATTGGAACATCCGGTAAGCCATTTATGCGTATCGGGGTTATACGCTTTAATATCGAGCCAAAAGGCATCCACACCGCAATCGTGCAAATAATCGAGATGTTGCAAGGTAAGCCCGTAACCATTGGTTTCGATCAACACCCAAAGGCTTGTATGCTTATGGATTAACCGTGCACATTCTCCATAGAATTCGGGACAGCAGGTCAGATCACCACCGGTAAAAGCGACGATATTACGCACAGGGCCGAACCCCTGTGGACCCAAGACAATCGAATCGGGGCTGAGCACACCCGGACACGAACTGGACCGTTTCCCATAAAGTACGCAGCTCCCGCAGCACCGGCAGGTATTATGGGCATGCCAGGCGGTTGCTCTGGATCTGGGCTCCATCAGGGTTACCGACTTTTCATAAACCATCGCCTCTTTGAGGATTTCCCTGGGTGTGTACCAGGTGCCGTTTTTTATCTTGCTGAAAGTCCAGGAATGACATTTCCGGCAGGAAAAGTTACATCCTGACTGATATATGGAAAGATAGTTTTCCGGGCGTGACAGATGAATAGAGGTAATCAGCCGATACGTTTGGTTGTTTTCATATTTTAGAGTGGCCTTACAGGCAAGTTCACGTTTCCCTTGGACTTGGACCCGGCAGCTTCCGGGAGAATATCCCTGTTCTTTTAACCTGCAAATACGTGATGGCACGTTATCATTTGTCTGGTTTGCCGACATATTAAATATGTATCTTAATTTGTGCCCAATATAGATTTATGGATGGACACTAAATTAAATATCTTTAAAAAAGGTTAATACGGGATTTGGATTACAAATTGTCTGCATATTCATAAAGCATCGGGTGGGTACACACTTCATAGTATTTTTGATCCGTCTGCCGGATAACACGGAAATCATCAGGAACAACCTCCTGAATAAAGGTCTCCCGAATGACCAAACGCTGATACTCTCCGGTCACGGTAGGAAATTTTCCAGAATGAATTCTAATTTTTTCCTTTTGCAGGTCCGGGATATGGCATTCTGTTGACTTTAAGTTGATTTCTTTTGAGAGTTTCTCAAAACCCTCCGGGTTCAATTCAATGCCATTTATATTATAACGGAATAACATATCGTCTGTTGAGGAAATCGGATCTTTTTCTGATGCGGATTTGTAGACGTAGAGATTAAAGGGCTTTTTGTTAGTATAGACCGGTTTGTGAAACGGCTTTGCGCATTTAGACATCCGGTCGGCCGTATTGATGGCCGGTGAGATCATAATTCGATGGTCTTCATCAAAAAGAAACGTAGGAGAACTGTCATTATAACAAATGCCGATTCCAAGTTCGAGTATCGGGAGGCCGTGTTGCTTGCTATTCTCATTATATTGCTGCACGATGCGAAGTATATTCAAGGCAAGCCCGCAGGCACGAGCAACGCAGTACCATCCTTCCGGGGTATCTTGGTGTTCGATGATGGACAGGATAATCGCATCTCCTTCAATAAATAGCTTTTCGGCATCGTATTTAAATAAGATTCCGGTTATGGGAACAAAAAAATTGAGACTAAAAAATGATGCCGGATTTAATCCTTTTTTCTTCATTTGATAAGTGATATTTGTAGAGTCACGTACATCTGCCTTGATGATCACATGGTTGATGATCGGCTGTGCTTCGAGTATTTGTTCATTCGGCGCTAAAAACTCATATAAGAGACGATTTTCGCGAGATAGATCGATAATCCTTTTTTCCGAAACCAGGTTCATGGAGTCCATGGTTTGTTTAATCGCTGTAAAATTTTGAAAATCTCTGTGATAACGGGCAAAATCGTTGAGAAATCGTATAATATACTTTTTCTTGTCCTTTCTGTTAATTTTTCTTAGATGCGTTAATTTTTTCCTCAGCGGCACCAGGGAGAACGACTTACCATAAAACTCTTTTAATCGATTAAATTGACTGACAATCCTCTTCCTTTGTCCGGGTTTGGTCAGAAATTGTAAGACTTGGTGAGGCACCAGAGGCGGGCAGTAGTCCAGATAAACCGACTGCATTTCATAAGCTGCTGTGATTCTTTTGATTAGACCGGCCTTTTTAAATTTTCTGTAAATAAAATTTAAGAGTTTGTCTTGTTGTTCTATTTGCTTCTTTAGCTTTATCAGCCTATTTTTATCCCCATTTTCGCTCTTCAGGATTTTATATCGCTCCTTTGACTGAAAACTATTGAACAGAATGTCAATATTTTCAATTCGCTTTAACCAGAAATCTATTTCCTGATAGCGGGTATTGGGATCCTCTGTTGTTGTTTCTGCAATCTTTTGGTTATAAACTTGAGTGCCCTGTTTTGATCCTTGAGATGCTGACAAATTTTTCAAAAAGATTTTCAGGAGAATATTTCTTAAAAAACCTCTAACTAAAAATAATAACCGATCGTAATTGTCCGGATCTTCAAAACGATGGCCCAGCAATATATATTCGTCAATCATAAAGAAATCGTCGGAGGGATTATCTGTATGGAGTATGGGGTTGGAAAAGATATCCTCTGGAAGAATTGTCTCGAGTCCGAAAATTGCCTCACGCATTTCTTTTAAGTCTTTACGCTGAACATCAATCAAATACCCGAAAAGCTCTTGGCCCACATTAAGCAAAATCGAATTCTTCTGCTGCTGAATATCAGACAGTTTGTCTTTAATTTGTATGTATTTACTTAAACTCAGGTTTTTTGACACCTCATATTTTTGGGCAACAGTGTTAAGTTTTCGAGCATAATTGTTAAGATAATGTGTCAATGCTTTAAACTGACGTTGAATTTCTTCTGTTAGCATCTTAACAATTGCAATTTGAGCCATCAGGTCAATTTGGACCTCGGAGTCTAACTTTGCTTTATTAATCGCCTCTTTCAACACCTCACTGCAAAGACGTCTGAAGTCATCTCTTTCCTTGGCCGGGCTGGACGTCTTGTCTATACCCAAGATTTTTTCCACACGGGCATGTTTACCAAGAAGCCCGCGTATGACTTTATTGGCTGCTTTGCAAAGCGCCGGACTTAGGTGAACATCGTAGCGAATATTATCCACACCCGGAACCAGTTTGTCCAAGGAGAATGATACCGAATACGTTTCAAGCGGTAAGTCTTTCAGCTCGGATGACTTTGAGAATAAGGTAACCATTTTTTTAAACGGATAAATGTAAAATTATAATTTATTTCAAATAAGTTAAATATATCATTACAGGCTCAAAATGTCCAACAAATTAGGTCGTTGGGGAATATGTTGATGGTTTGAATGGTTATTAAAATATCAATTCATATTTTACAAGAAATAAAGAATTATGGTAAAAGTATCAAGATATATGATACAAGTTCATTTAAAAGGAGGACCGAATGACACTAAAGATAACCTGGTACGGGCACGCTTGTTTTTTGATTGAAACCGACACGGCAAAATTGCTGGTGGATCCCTTTATCAGCGGTAATCCCTTTTCCCCCGTTCAAGCAGAGGAGGTACAAACAGATTATATCCTTGTTTCACACGGCCACGGGGATCATTTGGGGGATACCTTAGAAATTGCAAAACGAACCGGGGCAACCGTGATTTCAAATTTTGAAATTCATAACTGGATAATAAACCAGGGAATCAAAAACGTCCATCCCCAACACATCGGTGGAGGGTTTGATTACCCTTGGGGCCGTGTAAAATTAACCATTGCCCATCATGGATCCGCCCTTCCGGATGGAACTTACGGCGGTAATCCATGTGGTTTTTTGTTTTACATACAGGGGAAAAAGATATATCACGCATGTGACACAGGCCTTTTCTATGACATGAAACTTATCGGTGAAGAAGGTATCGATCTGGCCATTTTGCCCATCGGTGACAACTATACCATGGGACCCGACGACGCCCTTCGGGCAGTCCGGCTTATCGAACCCAAGCAGGTGGTCCCTGTTCACTATGATACGTTTGATATGATTAAACAGGATCCGCACGACTGGGCAGACAGAGTGGAAAAGGAGGCCTCGGCCAAGGTCACGGTAATGAAACCCGGCGACTCTCTGGAACTTTAATTAATAGTAAGCTCCGAACATTATGACACAAAAAGATTATTATCAGATTTTAGGTGTGGATAAAAATGCCGCTTCAAAGCAGATTAAAGAAGCTTACCGGAATCTTGCCTTTACCTATCATCCGGATCGAAACAAAGAGAATCCGGAAGCTGCTGAAAAAATGAAGCTTGTCAATGAAGCCTACGCCGTTCTCTCGTCCCCGGAAAAAAGACGCGAGTATGATTCATTGTGGCAGCGTTTCGGATCTTCTGCCTACAGCCGGTTTAGAAATAATTATTCTGAACAGGATATTTTCAGCGGCTCGGATATCAATCATGTTTTTGAAGAAATGGCCAAAGCATTTGGATTCAGAAATTTTGACGATATTTTCACGGAATTTTATGGTAAAGAATACCGAAGATTTGAATTTAAGAAACCCGGCATTTTTGCCGGAGGGTTTGTTTTTACCGGCCCTTTGAGAAGAGGGAAATATGACCCATCCCAGGTTTCACACACGGGAAAGCTTGGAAAACTGTCCCGGTACGTTTTAGAAAAAGTCAGCGGTGTTGAGCTGCCGGGAAACGGCGCCCACATTGATGATGTCATTCGCCTGAGTCCCCAACAGGCGGAGAGAGGAGGCCCTTACGCTTATTTTCATAAAAAAAAGTCAAAAAAACTGGTTGTCAAAATACCGCCGGGGGTCAGGGATGGGCAGAAAATAAGGCTGACGGGAATGGGGGAAGATGGTAAAGGCGGGGGAAAGCCCGGAGATCTTTTCCTTAAAGTTCAAATCAAAAAATCGTTAATTCAGAAAATAAAGGGGACTATCTCTGGTCTTATTAAATAGTGTCCATCCAGAAATGGTCCTTTTGTTCAATCCGCCGGAGGCGGACAAGTCTCTGCATTATGTTCAAAAAATAATCCTCGGAATATTAAACATATGCCTGCCTGCCCCGTAGGTCCCCGTTAAAATGCCGGGATATGGCCGGCAGATCGTACTGGGCTGGTTTGCGTTGACTTGGGGCGTCCATGCCCCTCGCCCTTACGGGCAGCTTGACAGCTTTCCAATTCTGCTATCCTGCGGAATTGTCTTTGGCATTGAACCCCGGTTAAATATAAAATACGGATTTAACTGGGCAGGCAAAATTGAACATTTTGCAAAGGTCTCAATAAGTTGAAAAGGACAGTTGCCATATGTGTTTACACCAGAAACTGGCATGCGCATGCAAAAGAAATAAGGCCTATCTTTTTCACAGGGATAATATTCTTCCGGAACGGGTGGTGATCAATCTGTATTGTCCTGAATGTGGAAGCCGGGTGGACAGGGATGAATCAACAATGCTCGAGGATGTGGGATGGCTCATTGAGTACGATATCGAGATCGCACGGTTATATCTAAATCTTAAAGGCATAGACAAACCCGTAACTCCGGAATTCATTTTTGATGAGGGGTATTGTTCCTGGTACGGCATGAGCCCAAAAGATCTGGAAGAAAATGCACGGGTTCACCGGGAGTTAAAGGCGTTGCAGAAAAAAGATAAGCTGTTATATTTCAATGAGTTAAAAAGGATGCGCTTGGCCCAATTTGCAGAACTCAAAAAAATGGGTTGGCGCAAGGCGCAGAACATTTGATAATTCGGCAAATTTATGGGTTATAATGTTCCTTTAAGCCCAATCTCCTCAGCCACTTCCCGCATGCCCATGATTGTATCCGTAATAAGGTCTGTGAGGTCCATGCCCAGCATTTTAGCGCCTCTGTCAATAATGGATCGGTCAACTCCGGCCGCAAATCTTTTATCTTTCCATTTTTTTTTGACGGATTTGGCTTTCAAATCCATCACGCTTTTGGAAGGGCGAACCAAGGCCGTTGTTACAACCAGCCCGGTGAGTTCGTCGATGGCATAAAGAACCCTTTCAAGTTCTGTTTGGGGCTCCACATCCGTACAAATTCCCCAGCCATGACTGACTACCGCCCGTATGTATTCCTGGGGCCATGAATTTTCCTTTAAAATTTCCTCGGTCTTTTGGCAGTGTTGTTCCGGGAACTGTTCATAATCGAGATCATGGATCAGACCGATAATCCCCCATTTTTCCTCGTCCTCTCCCCGTTTGCGGGCAAAATAGCGCATCACCCCTTCAACGGCCAGAGCATGTTTTATCAGGCTTTCGTTTTTATTGTATTGGGTTAATAGGTTATAGGCCTGTTCACGGGTGGGTATGTTTGAACTCATGATATGATCTCCTTTTGCGGGCGTTTGGCCATGTTTTCCGAATTCATCACAGGACCCGATATCCTTATCAATTCCATAATACATTTTCAATCAAGATTTTCCGAAATTGGGAATTTGGGGTTACGTCTGCGAGTGATTTGTTATTTTACGGGGATTTAAGGGATTATTTTTAAACGCTTACCCGAATTTTTCACGAGTACAAGGCATTCATTTGCCCGGATAGAGGGATTTTCGCTTCGTTCCAACAAGGCATTCAATGGCGCAGGCCCGCTATACAAAGCGGGATAGACTAGAAGCTATCTCAAAAAAGTCTTTTTTCCCCAATCTCTGTGTTAGGCCCTCGTTTCAAGTCCTCGACATACTTGAGTATGCCTGTCGGAGATCCCGTGATGTTTTCGGGGCGGGTTGAAACTCGGTCCTGCCTTGACCTTGAGCCAAAATCCTATTTTTGAGATGGCTTCTAATGTACCGCCATTGAGCGAACAACGAGGCTTGAAGATCCCGCTTAAAGCAGGGATAAGGCGCCTCGGACTCGCCCGTAGGGTGAAAATTTCTATGAAATATTCGGGTTGGGGCGCAGATAAGTACTATGCCGTAGACGAAACAGTTTGAATTTACACTTTCAGGCAAAACATCGTATGTGTTTCTCTGATACCGTCGATTATTCTTACTCTGTCGTATGTCAAAGCCAACATGCTATCATCATCAGGAGCCTGGGCTTCTGCAACCACATCATAACGACCTGCCGCCAGATAAACATTCTCCACCCCTTCGACTTTTTTGACTTTGCCGGCAACTTCACGATCCTTTCCCGGATGTGCAGTGATTAGGATAATTGCTTTTGCCATGATGCCATCCTCCTTTCTCAGCTTATGGTTTATGGGCTGCCAGATATAGTTTTTGGCTTGTTATTTGACAATCTTGTTTTTAATGAAAAATTCAATCCCGTTACATGGGTAATGATGAATTCAATCTAAATTCTGTAATGATCGAGGATGCC
>JASFLX010000063.1:0-12633 GCA_050117895.1 Desulfobacterales bacterium
TCCATGAATAATAGCGAGAATTTGTAAATTATTACCATGATTTTATCTCTTCCCTTAATTCTTCTACGGATATTACTTTACCTTGTTGTAACGCTTCTTTCCCTTTTCTCACTTTATCGATCACATAAAGTCTGTACATAATATCGTCAATATCCGCAGTTTCCGGCATTTTAGAAATTGCGTTCATTGCCTCTTGTTTCAAGCTTTCCATAATAATTGATCTCCTATTTATTATTCTCGCTTATAATAGATGGGTTCAAACCTTGATCATTGATTAATTTATCCCAAATTCAACTTTAAAGTCAGTCGCCTTAACAACAGGTTTTATAGATTTCTTATGCTTAACTAAATCAACAATTCCATATCGTGACATCGTCTTGAGCGTTCGAGAAAGATTGCTACTCTTTCTGCCCGTGGCAATTTCCAGTTCCTGTTTTTCCCCTTTGATATCACAAAAGGTGGTCGCAAATTGAGACCTCCAATTTGACCTTTTGGACGTTGATAATTAACGTGCCTTCAGCCCTTATCAATAAATCGGGACATATTCCGGTTAGGACGATAATAGGAATCACTATCAATTGGAGAAGAAATAACAATGTGAATTCAACTACATGAATAATCAATTCTGGCGTGACAATCAACACGATTTATTACCTATTAATTGCCTGTAAAATATAAGTGGGTACCATACATTGACGGCATCTTCCGGCCTATCCAGGTCCTTCAACGGGGGCTATCCCGGTGAAATCCCCAGTGAATGTCTTTGGGGACGTTCGGCTGAACGTGCCTTACGCTCTTATGAAACCCTGGACGATCATAAAATTCAATTTTTTGTCTCTTTGCCGTAATCTTTTTGTTTTTCCCTGGCAGTGAATCCAATTTTTTTCACCTTTTTATCAGGAGGCGCCATAAGTTGCCGAATCGCCTCGAATATGGCCTGTATTTGTTCGTCGTGACTTTCAAAACGCTTCTCCAAATCAGTCAGTTTTCGCGCCAATTCAGCATGTGAATCTAATGTTTTTCTAAGTTGGACAAACGCACGCATGACAGCGATGTTCACTTCAATTGCGCGATCACTGTTCAGCACAGAGGATAACATTGCTACGCCCTGTTCAGTAAACGCCATAGGAGGATATTTTGAATGGGCCCCTCTTTTTAAGGTGCCAAATTGGCTCCTTAAAAGTCGATATTCCTCTTTGGTCAATTGAAACATGAAATCTTCAGGGAATCGGTTAATATTTCTGCGTACCGCGCGCTTCAGTTGCTTTGTCTCTACACCATAAAGCTCGGCAAGGTCAGCATCAATAATGACCTTTTGACCTCTAATCAAAAGAATGGTCTTTTCAATACGTTCATCCGGAATCATTAAACTTTTGCTCATCAAGCTTTCCTTTTCCGAAAATCTTATAAACAGATACGGGACTTTCGGGACATCCTCAAATTATAAGTTTCTGGCTTAATATTTGATTTTCCTGGTAAAAACAACCTTGGCTTCGTGTTCATCTTGCATGTTGGAATGAAACGAAAATCCCGCCATCGGGGCCCAGTTAAATCTTTTATTGTTCATTTAACCGGCGTCTTTTCAAGGACATAGCTAAGCCAAAAATCATCGCTTCCGGTTTTGGAAACCGACGTTGAAAAGTCACACACCTTGAACTTCAGGGTATCGAAAAATTCCCTGGCCTTTGGGTCATCCCACAAATAAAAAACCCTTCCATCTGAGTCCGTCCGGTCTCCGGAGCCCTCTTTTAACGTGATCAAAACACTTCCATTCTCAGGTATTGCCGATGTGATGTTTTCAAAAACCCTTGGAAATCCTTCGTGGGGCACATGAACCAGGGCGCCGACCAGCATAACGGCATCCACCAGAATTGAAGAAAAATCGTAAGTCTCGAAATCTCCCTCGATGACCTCACATGCAGCATTGTCCCTGGCAAGTTCCGCAAGCCCCGGAGACCGCTCGAATCCGATCACATCGAACCCCCGCTTTTTCATCCAGAGCAGGTCCCGGCCGCTGCCACACCCCACGTCCAGGATAAACGCATCCGCCGGTAGCCGTTGGGCCAGAGGGGCTAAAAACGACGACGGATCGATGGAAAACGTTTTTTCGTGATAGGCGTTATAATTTTTCTGGTAGTAGTCGGGCATTTTTATACCCTAAATGAGCGTAAACAAAACGGGAAGAAAGTTTTATGTTTTTAATTTCTCAGCCATTTTGTAAGTTCAATTGCATTTGTATAACGCTTTTATAAATAAGACTTTTATAAATGAGATATAAGTATAATAAAAAATCCCATTTTGTTTACCCGTTGGGAAAGCCGATGACACCCCATCTTCTTTGTTATCAAGAGCTCGCAGTAGACAACTACGGCTTCGCCCTTGATGCCTAAAATACGGGGCATCCTCGACTTTCGCTCAGTTAGGGATATTCTTTAACTTATAATTATTCACCCTGATACCATCTTCCGGCCTGTCCCGGTATTTCAACGGGGAGCTACGGTGGGCCCCGAAAGATCGGGATCTCCGTTTCACTCCGACAGGCGAATAAACGCGAATGGACTCAGATTTTATTCGCCGCCCGCTCCCAGGCTCGCTCGAGATATGAAGTTCACAGAGGGCTTTATTTCTTTATCCTTTCTGCTGAGTGGCCAGAAAAGATAAAACACACGCTCTGCGGACAAAACCAATTTAATTTTTTGTCTCTATGCCGTAAGCTTTTTGTTTCTCTTTTACTGTGAAACCAATTTTCTTTTTCGGCTTACTTTCAACCGTTAATAACTGATCTAAAGTTTCAAATACAACTTTAAAGCGTTCTTCAGTTATTTGTTTAAGTTCTTCCAACTCCCTTCTGAGATCTTTATTATCAAGAAGCGCTCCTCGAAGTTTTGTAAATGTACGCATGATCTGAATGTTTGCTTGAATCGCGCGTTTACTCCGTAATACACTGGAAAGCATGGCCACTCCCTGCTCTGTGAAAGCCATGGGCTTATACCTTAACCCCATTTTATCACTTTTGGAGGTCACAAATTGTGACCTCCAATTTGTAAGCTCCATTTTAGTCATTTCAAACATAAAATCAGAAGGAAATCTATCGATGTTCCTTCTAACCGCTTGTTTTAACACCTTGGTTTCCACTCCATAAAGTTCGGCAAGGTCTCTGAATAGGGTCAAACCTTGATCATTGATTAGTGTAAATTATTATAGGATATCAAGGTGTTGTTGACCACTTTTGCCTATTTTTCATCTGTTCACGTGACTTCCGGAACACTGTACTGAACGTGCCTAACGCTCTTATGAAACCCAGATCGGTCATACAATTCAATTTTTTGTTTTAATCAACCGCGAATGGACACAGATTAACGCAGATTCACCCTGTTAAATCCTCCGAAGGAGGTATAGCGAGTTCCGTCCCAACTTGAGGTCGCAATTTGCGACCTCCAATTTTCCAATTCCTCTTTCGTGATTTCAAATTTTTCCTAAATTCCTAATATCGGCGCCCCCGTGTATCTGAAGTCTTTGTTTTTATTAGCCGCGACGGCATGGACGATAATAGGAATCACTATCAATTGAACAAGAAATAATAATGTAAATTCAAATACATGCATAATCAAATACACCGTGACAATCAACACGAATAATTACCTATAAAGTACCTATAAAAAATAGGCAGTATCAATGAGTGGAGAAGGGACAACGACGAACAGCCGGAATTCCGTGAGGATGATTATATCAGGGATCGGGAATCAGGGGTTAAAATACCAGCCGTAATCCTGAATATCTTTTCAGAAACATAGCGCAATTAAATTTCACCGTTACCCGTCTTTGAGCCTGACTTCAAAAAGTCATAAACCTTTCATAATAATTAAAGGAGAAATCCGAAGATCATTGAAAACCTTACTCCTATGAATTTATTTGTCAAGGCATATAGGTTATTGGGAATGATTCCTAAATTTTACAAAACCATATGATTTCAATTGTATCTGCACCTATATTGTATATAACCTATTAATATCTTGACAAATGATGGGTGTTTATGAATATAGAGATTCTTTCATACAAAAAAATCTCTCCACAACAACCATTAATCCTAGAAGGAATTGATTATGAAATGGTTTTTGTATGCAATTAGCCTGATCTGCATTGCATTTGGATGCTGGGTTATTCTTTATACCAAAGAAACCAGAAGTTTCGTAAAAAGTCTGTTCAACAATGTTGATCGAAGAATATTCTCGGTCTTTGAAGCTATAATGGGCATCCTGCTTTTATTTTCGGCCACTGCAACTCATCACCCATGGATCATAAGATTAATCGGGTTATTGGCTATCATCGAAGCAGGGGTTATATTTTTAATTTCCAAGAAATTGTATGATGAACTTATTAATTGGTATGTTAACCTGGCATCAGATAACATTTACAGATTGTTTGGAATTATTTCTTTAGTTTTTGGCACTGTATTCTTATCTTGGATTTTTTAAAATAAAAAAATGTGATCAGGGTCAAACCTTGATCATTGATTAATTTAAATTATTATAAGATATTAAGGTGTTGTTGACCTCTTTTGTCTATTTCTCATCCCTTTATGTGACTTCCGGAACGCCCATTAAATTATAAGTTTCTTGTCACCCTGCCGTAGGCTTTTTGTTTTAATCAACCACGAATGGACACAGATTAACGCAGATGACCACAGATAATTTGTCAAGTCCCGCCCTAAAAAACGGGGCTGAACAAATGATGTCATGGCTACGCGAATTTTGTATCCTGAATATCGTATTCATCCTGTCTATAATTCCATGCGAAATTCTACTCTGATGAAACAAATGAAAGATTCTAATCAAAGTGGGATCGTGCTTTTTTTATGGCCTCGTTCAGGGACTGCCAAGCGCTATCCACGCCTTTTTTAAGGTCTTTCCATGCTTCTTCGCCGGCATTGTCGACTTGATCCAGCTTCTGACCCATTTTTTCGCGCTTTTCTTGAAGGGTTTTCAATTGGTCTTCGAATTTCTTTTTTACTTCAACTTTGGCATGTTGTGCTTTGGCCTCCAGCTTATCGCGTTCAATGCTCCACTTGTGGTTTAGATCATTGAACATTTCCTTCATCTTTTTTGAATAGGAATCTTTGGTTTCCATATCTTCCTCCATAATATTATTCGATGACGATTGTTGTTTGACAGGATCTACCCCGGTTAAATCTTCTGTTTTCGAGGATGTCACAATTTGTGATATCCTTCCTTGGGGACGTTGATGCTGAACGTGCCTTATCCCCTCATAAATAATTCGGGACGTATCCCGGAACACTTTGCAATTATGCGTTTTTCTGTCTCGAACATTTAGGGTTGAATTATTAATGAGAATTTCAGGTTGGGAACGTCCTTATATTATCGGACAGGCTTTGAAGCGGTAGCAGGTGGTTATAAACCCTAATGTTGCAAAAGTCTGAGGCGTTAAGCGTCAAGGCATTAAGGGTGAAGCCGTAGTCGACCTACTGCGAACCCTTGATAACGAAGACGCTGGACGCCTCAGGCTTTCCCTTGGGAAAAAAGATGGCATAAAATAGGCCCGATCCTTAAGTACACCATTTGTTTATTCTTCATATGGGGTAACCGACACCGTGTATGTTCAATGTTCGTCACGCTTTCGGAACCCTTTGCCATCTTTTTTATGCAACTTTGGGGTAAAGACAGGAGAATCATAGGGCGTTCCCGATATTCTCCCTGCTTAAAAAAGCTCTGATGATCTATAATCGAATACGGGAAAAAAATCAATGAAAATAAATAGGTGATTCAATATGTTGTGTAGCTGTTTAAACAAGAAAAGATATGTTATGCTAAAACCTCAATCGAGCGAAAGTCGAGGCTTGTCCGCCTGTGGCGTGGATGCGCCAGATACCGGGGCCGTTACCGTGCCGCACCGTTCCATCATAAACGGCGCTGAAATACGGGTGAAGCAGGAAAGAGGGCCTATTGCAGCCGGATTGACATTGGAGATTCCTTGGCGTATGTTATTTTATAAATTGAGAACTTGAGGGATTTTGGAATCACGGGATTCAGGGATTGAAGAATTGATAGTGAGGCGAATCCTCCCTATCACTGAGCGCTAAATATTAGGGCAAGGAAAAGAATATGAACGTTACATTTTACGGTGCGGCCAGAGAAGTTACCGGATCCATGCATCTGCTCGACAGCGGAACGGATCGAATTTTATTAGACTGCGGCATGTTTCAGGGTCGGCGCAAAGAAAGTGCCGAGAAAAACCGCGTGCTTCCCATAGATCCCAAATTGCTCACCAACGTTATCCTCTCCCATGGTCATATCGATCATTCGGGGCGCATTCCCATGGTAACCAAAAACGACTTTCATGGCCGCATATACTGTACGCGGGCCACGGCTGATGCGTGTAATTATTTACTAGCCGACTCCGCGCGTATACAGGAAACGGACGCCCTATATCTGAATTACAAGACCGTTCGATCGGCATTGTCGCGAATGAAATCCTCGGTGACCGGTCACAAAATATCCAATCGTGAGTATAGAGAAATCAAGTCTCTAATGAAAAAGGGGCGTCACCAACTCAAGGCTGAAGCCATCGGCGAACTGATTGAAAAGTACGGGTTGAAGCAGGTGTTTCCGCTGTATAACGTGGAGGAAGCCGAGCAGGCGCTGACCCTTTTTCGCGGTCAACCCTACCGTCACGAAGTAACCATAGGAAAAGACATGACCTGTACCTTTTACGATGCGGGCCATATCATCGGTTCGGCGGTTTCCATCGTCAAAACCCGCAAGGACGGCCGGGTGTTTACCGTGGCTTTCAGCGGAGATATAGGACGGTACGACACGCCGATAATCAAGGACCCGGCATCGGATTTCGCCGAAGAAGATCGCGATATCGATTTGCTGATTATGGAAAGCACTTACGGTGACCGGCTGCACGAGCCCATAGTGGACATGGCTCCCATGCTCAAACAGGTCATTAATGACACCCTCAAACGGAGCGGTACCGTTCTGGTGCCCGCCTTTGCATTTGGTCGTACTCAGCAGTTGCTCTATTTTCTACACGAGCTTTATGATGCCGGTGAAGTGCCGCGGGTGCCGGTCTACGTGGACAGTCCCCTGGCGACCCGGCTGACCAGGGTGTACGGCGAGCATCCTGAGGTTTACGACCAGGAAACCCATGATACCTTCCTCTCCAATGAGAAAAACCCCTTTTCCTTCAAACAAATTCATTTTGTCCAGTCGGTGGAGGAATCCATGGCCTTAAACCGGGACGAAAATCCGAAAATCGTCATTTCGGCTTCGGGGATGTGTGAAGGCGGTCGCATACTCCATCATTTGCGCCACAAAATACACAATCAGAAAAATACGATTCTGGTGGTGGGGTATATGGCAGCCAACACCTTGGGACGACGAATTCTCGACCTGGGGTTGGCCTGGGAAGAAAAAGGGCGCAAAGGCAATGCCCCCCTCGTTAAATTTTACAACAAGGAGTATCCGCTAAAGGCCCGGGTTGTGAAATTGGGCGGTTTTAGCGCCCATGGCGATAGAAATGAAATGTTCCGTTTTCTTAAGGAATCCAATTGGCGTATCAAAAAGATTGCCGTGGTGCACGGTGAAGAGGATCAATCCACGGCCTTCGCCGATTACTTGACGGAAAACGGATTTAAAGCGTTTGTACCCCACTCGGGTCAAACCGTTAGGGTCTAAAAGAACTTGACAATATAGCCCGTAGGTGTTCGTAACTATTGCGGCTTATCTTCGTCCCTTAAATCTTGTGCAGGTATTCATGGGGTGTGCTCCCCCGCTTCACTCTGGTGTCTACGTGTCTGGTCATTTCAATGACTCAGCAGCGGGGGCATTCCTGCCCCCTCCGCGTTCTCCCGCAAAAAAGCATGCGGGAGCCGCGGTCTCCCCCACTTCTAAGCCATTGAAATAACGAAGCCACTCCGCCAATATCGTTACTCGGGGAAGCACACCCCCTGAATACGTACAATCTTGTGGTTATCCGGTCAGTGGCGACAAGTAAAACGCCAAGGCAAATTTATACTTTATCGGGTGATGACTACAACAAAGCACCTTTAAGGAGGTTCATTGCATGTTCACCGCCTTTGTTTTTAACATAATCAAGGATTATTGGCGTAAATTTATTAACCATGTCACCGGATAAACCCAGTTTTTCAAAAGAGCTTGTTAAACCCGCCATTCCTCCGAGTTTGTTCGAGGTTTTACCCATCATCGACGAAATACCTCCAAGAGCACTTGAACTCTCTTCTATTTTAGGTGCCGCACCTATCATCTGGTCAATACCGGGGACAGCTTTTGCAATACTAGAAAAATCTTCGACGCTAAGATTTTGTTTTACCAATTGAAAAATTGATCCGGCGCCACCTTGAGCTTGATTTTTAGAAACTCCAAGTTGACTTGAAATAAGATCTACCAAACCCAAGTCTCCGGCATAGATTGGCGTATACGCCATCCAGCAAATCGAAAGCAATGTTAACAATATCTTATTAAAAAATTGTCCTCTAATCATTTTACACCTCCGTTATCAGCTATTTTTTTTTACCATTTGCGCATTCTAAAATCAATTCATGCCTGTAACATATACCACAAAAGTGCAATAGCAAACCCTGTTAAATGAATAGGCAATTAGCCAGCCTGGTGATATGGAAAGTAATTGTCCCAAATTTTATCGAGTTGCTGCATAGCGTCATTCATATTCTTTCTGCGAATGATGTTTCTGTCCCGATTCACAAGATTCCAGCGTTCCAGCTTCTGCAAAGCATCCTCAATTTCAAAATTAATCCTGCAGTTATGTTTGGTTTCAAACCAGCGTTCTACGATTTCATCCAGTTGGGTTATTGTGAGATCCCTATCCTCTATCAAAAGAAAATAATATGCCAAAATCGCTTCTTTGAACTCCTCTTCTTCGGCCGTATCGACCAGATGATGAAACACCCCTGTGTTGTTGTCGAGGTTCTTGAAGTAAAGGTTGTCGGAAAGCGCTTTCATGAACTTAATTTTACGGTTTTTGAACTTGTTTATCTGTTTAAACAAAAAGCCACCCAGCGTGGCCAGACCCAAGGCTAAGGCAATAAGGTGCTGCTGATCAATCTTTATCTCCTTTTGGGTTAATCCGAGCCAGAAAGAGATTACAGAGGCAATCAAAAGAATTGTACCCCCAAGCTTGGTTGCAGTTAAAACAATGCCGCTCACGGCAGCAGGCACACCAATAATGAGTTTATCGACGGTTTTCATGCGGACCTCGCTGTTGGGAAAAAGCATCTCAAGATCCGCCTTGGGAACATTTTGAAAGAGTTTGATGATGGTTGAACCCGGCGTGAAGTAAAGGTTTTTTTGCTTTTTGGCGTTAAAGTAATCCTTTTTTTTAAATTTGATATATATCACAACCCGTTCATAGTTCGTAAATGTGATGGGCTCTTTCTTCAACCCAAAAAATTTTACGAGGGTCTCTTTCTTTGTACTTTCCCCGCGTTGATAAAATAAAACTTCCTCAAAATCTTTGAATTCAACCCGGAGACGGATCTTAAAGAGAGACTCCTCTTTCAGAGCTTCTTCAAGATCGGTCTTTGTTATCTTTTGGAAATTGGCGGCATTAAGGATCTCAGTCAATGTCTCGACAAGTTTTTTTTGTAACTCATTTTTTTCTTGCTCAGAGTAATCGTAGTTCAACCGAGTGTCTGCATCGGGGTTAAATGGTGAATAACAGTCTTTAAGCATTTCCACTTGATGGTGGAACTCAAAATGAATCAGACTTCCTAAAATATGGCAAAACCGTCTAAATAAATTTTGATCATGTTTCGAAAGCCGTGAATCATTGATGCACATTTCTATAATATCCGCTTTCCTGAAAGGTATAAAACGATTCCGAATCTGATACTCTGTCATGGTTTTCTCATTCCTTCAGTTTTATCTTTAAAAGACCTTCCTCTATCTTAATGTCCTCGACCCCATCAGAAAAAATCTTCCAGAAACCCTTTTCCGCACCAAATTTTTCAACCAGATCTATATTCTTTATTCCTCCCAGCCATGCATTTGGAATGGGTACACCCATAATTGTAACGCCTTTAAGAATGACGACCGGTTTGCCCTTATTGTACGTAAAAGTTATACCGGATCTGAGACGGAGAATTTTACCTCCAAGTATCGGGAAATCTTCATCAACGGGCAGGAGTAATTTTGCACTGATAAGATCGTCGGATAAATCAATCGCCAACTTTTTTGCAAGATCCGTATTCTTGGCCAGTAGTCCGTTGAGTTCTCTTTCGGTGAATCCAATCTCCCTTTTAATGTCTTTTTCACGATAAGGTTCCGGTTCGAGAGAGGGATTCGCATCAAACCGGTCTGATTTGGATGAGTTGCTGGAGTCATGGTTCTTCTGTGAAGGAACACCGGCCCCCATTGAATCAAAGTTTTTTAATTTTGCAGCCAAAACTTTTTCTTCGGCAGAATTCAGTGTCACCGGCTTGAACTCTGATGGAAAAAAATAGGTTTTAAAAACCAAAATGGTCACCCCTGCGGTAATAATGACGGCAATGACCATTAACCCGAATACTTGCAAACAACCGAATCGCTTTTCGGTTATTTTTGAAGCAACACTATTATTGTTTTCTTCCATTTTTACCTCTCCCGTCAGATCTCCATAATTTAATCCACGTTGAAGCAATACGATTTTCAAAAATCAAAAATGTAATCTTTAACATCAAAAAACCATTTGTTCCGCCAATAAAATTATAAGAATAAATCTCGTTTATTATCAATAAAAATAAGTTGGGGATCACCCCGGGGGGATTCAATATTGACGGCTTCGAAAAAAGTCCAATTTCTGCGTTGCGCTTCATTCCATGTTCACTGCGGCGTACATAAGTACGCCTCATTCCACAAAATTCGCGACGCCTTGAACTTGAACTTTTTACTTTGCCGTCTCAATTTTGACTTTTTACGAGTTCATCAATATTGACAAAAAATATTGATTTCCTATAATTTGGTTTTAAATACGGTTGCATCACAAGTGCGTTTTAACGAGCAATAACGGAAAGCCTTTTAGTGGGGGGTGATCCATGAAAAAAAACTACGAGAAGCTCGGCGCGTTTTATCTGGGCAAGGAATATGATCTGGCGTCCCGAGCGCTTAAAGAAGATCTGATCCTTTATGACTCCAAAGACCTGAATACCCATGCGGTCATTATCGGCATGACCGGCAGCGGAAAAACCGGACTGGGAATCGGCATTTTGGAAGAAGCTTTGATCGACAATATTCCAATTATCGCCATCGACCCCAAAGGAGATCTGCCAAATCTGCTGTTGAACTTTCCGGATCTTAATCCTGAAGATTTCCGGCCCTGGGTGAACGTCCAGGATGCTCTGAATAACGGGCTTACTTTAGAGCAATACGCTGCAAAGCAGGCGGAGACCTGGCGAAAAGGCCTCGCCGGCTGGGGGCAAGAACCGGATCGCATCGCCCGCCTGAAGGCCACAGCCGATTTTGCCGTTTACACTCCGGGAAGCCATGCAGGGCTTCCGGTGAGCGTTCTAAGATCCTTTTCGCCGCCTACCCCTGAGACTCTTGGAGACCCCGACCTGCTTCGTGAACGGATCCAAACCACGGCCACGGGCCTTCTTGCGCTTTTGGGCATTGAAGCCGATCCCATTATCAGCCGGGAACACATATTGCTATCCAACATTTTCGAAACGGTTTGGTCGGCGGCGAAAAGCCTGGATCTGGCTGCACTGATCCACACCATCCAAGCACCGCCTTTTGAACGTATCGGGGTGATGGATCTGGAATCGTTCTATCCGGCTAAGGAACGTTTTTCCCTGGCCATGCGGATGAACAACCTTCTCGCTTCCCCGGGGTTTGAATCCTGGATGGAAGGCGATCCTCTCAATATCGGACAGATGCTGTTTACCGCGGAAGGCAAACCCCGGGCTTCCATTTTCACCATTAGCCATCTTTCCGATTCCGAACGAATGTTTTTCGTTTCCATGCTGCTCAACGAAATTTTAGGATGGATGCGTACACAGCCCGGCACGTCCAGCTTGCGCGCCATTTTATATATGGATGAGATTTTCGGCTATTTTCCTCCGGTGGGCAATCCACCGTCCAAAACGCCTCTTTTGACGCTGTTGAAGCAGGCCCGAGCATTTGGCCTGGGCGTTGTACTGTCTACCCAAAATCCGGTTGATCTGGATTATAAAGGGCTTTCCAATACCGGGACATGGTTCATTGGCCGTCTCCAGACCGAACGTGACAAGGGACGCGTTCTGGAAGGCCTTGAAGGCGCTGCTGCGGGTAGCGGATTCGATCGCAGCCGAATGGAAGAGATTCTGGCCGGCTTGGGGAAGCGGGTATTTCTTTTGCACAACGTTCACGAGAATGAACCTGCGATTTTCCAAACCCGCTGGGCACTGTCCTATCTGAGGGGGCCCATGACCCGGGAACAAATCAAGGTGCTTATGGCCCAAAGAAAAAGCCTGAGAACGACCGGCGCCAAAATATCCGCTTTTTCTGCAGTTGCGGATCCTTTAAAACCTTCTCTACCGGTCCGGACGTCAGAAGGACCGTCCCTGGTGCCCCCGGGGATCGACACATTTTATCTGGCAGCATCCGGTGCCGGCCATGG
>JASFLX010000064.1:0-12483 GCA_050117895.1 Desulfobacterales bacterium
ATCTTTAAAACCGAAGTTTTAAAGATATTATCCGGTATTAGCTCGCCTTTCGGCGGGTTATCCCCGATTCGGAGGTAGATTACCCACGCGTTACTCACCCGTGCGCCACTTTACTATCTTTAGCAAGCTAAAGAGTTCTCGTACGACTTGCATGTGTTAAGCACGCCGCCAGCGTTCATTCTGAGCCAGGATCAAACTCTCCAATTAAAATATATCATTTGCGCCTGCCTTCCGGCAGTCGCAATGAATTAACTGCGAAACCTAACTCACAAGCTGTCACTATTTAGTTTTCAAAGATCAAAAAGGGCCATCAAAATAATGGCTTTTACAAAAAATATTTGGACATCAAAAAGAAACAGATGTGAAGTTTTATTATACGATTCCCATCTGTTTTGTCAACCCTTTTTTAACTTATTTCCTGAATATTTATTTTTTTATGTCATTTTCAGCGAACTGAAACGAAACGATATAAATAATTTGATATGTCGATGTTGTCAAGATTTATTTTTAATTATTTTTATTTTATGATATCGTTTCTTTCCCGCCCTTAACAATATTTCCAAGTCAATAATATCACTATTTGTTAACAAGTAATCAAAGGATTCCATACGCTTGCCATTAACATACGCTCCTCCCTGCTCAATAAGTCTTCGAGCAGCACTTCCCGAGCTTGCAAGGCCTACCATATGATACAGTTTAAAAACCGGAATACCTTCTTCAAACCGGTCTTCTTCCATGTATGAGTGTGGTATGGATTCAGTTATATTCGCTTCATCTTTTAAGCGCAGCCAATTACTATCACTTCTCATTGAAATTTTTTCATCTTCAGAGCCATTTCTGGGAACCGAACTTGACGGCATAATATCCTTAGAGACAACTCGATCACCAAACATTCTTGCAGCGGCATGATAGGCATTAATGGCTTCTTCCATTCCATGAGCAATCTGCGTCGCCTCAAAAGCCAGTACGACCTTGGCGCTATTCAAATCGGCTCCACTTAATTTTTCGAGCATTTTGATCTCTTCTATGGGTAAAAATGTAAATAGCGCCATAAATCTAATCACATCTCGATCATCTGTATTTACCCAGTATTGATAATATTCATAGGGGGAGGTTTTATCCGGATCAAGCCATACAGCACCTTCAGCTGTTTTGCCCATTTTTGCGCCGCTGGAGGTCGTTATTAACGGAAAGGTAATCCCAAATACGGTTTCTTGGCGAACCCTTCGAATCAACTCGACTCCGGCAACAATGTTTCCCCATTGATCGCTCCCTCCCATTTGCAATCGACATCCGTAATGATCATAGAGTTCCAAAAAATCATAAGCCTGTAAAAGCATATAGTTAAACTCAATAAAATTAAGGCCTTCTTCGGATTCAAGGCGCATTTTATAGCTTTCTGCTTTTATCATACGATTAACGGAAAAATGTCTTCCAACATCTCTTAGAAACGGTATATATTCTAACTGAGTCAACCAATCGGCATTGTTCAACATCAGTGCCTTGTCATCGCTAAAGTCGATGAAACGAGACAGCTGTTTTTTAATACCCATTGCGTTCTCATCCACCATCTCAGATGTTAGAAGTTGACGCATTTCCGTCTTTCCACTCGGATCACCCACAAGGCCTGTGCCACCTCCGATAAGTGCGATAGGGCGATGCCCGTGTCTTTGCATGTGTGCAAGTGACATGATCGGAACAAGGCTCCCCACATGGAGACTGGATGCTGTAGGATCAAAACCGATATAACAAGTGACTTGTCCGGTTTCGAGATACTCGTCCAGCTCGTTCTCATGTGTTGTCTGATCAATAAAGCCTCTTTTTTTAAGAATATCGATCAAATTCAACATGTTATTTTTACCTCATTTATAATTTTCTATTTATTTGCATACTCTACCGCCCGGGTTTCACGTATGACCGTAACCTTGATCTGGCCGGGGAATGTTAGAGACTCCTCAATCTTTTTGGCAATATCTCTACTGAGAAGCGTCGCTTCTTCATCAGAGATAATACCACTTTCCACGATAACTCTAAGCTCCCTTCCCGCCTGAATAGCATAAGTATTGGCAACCCCATTAAATGATTTTGCTATGTTTTCAAGGTCTTCCAACCTTTTAATATAATTTTCAAGCAGTTCCTTACGAGCGCCAGGCCTTGCCCCTGATAAAGCATCTGCAGCTTGTATCAATAAGTCATACACCGAGCTCGGCGGCACATCTTCATGATGAGCAGCAATAGCATGAACGACCTCAGGTGTTTCACCATATTTTTTTGCGAGCTTAGAACCGATTATAGCATGCTGGCCTTCAACCTCGCGATCAATCGCCTTTCCAATATCATGCAGCAATCCCATTCTTCTCGCCAGTTTCGAGTTAAGTCCCAATTCAGACGCCATAATACCACTGATAACCCCCACCTCAACCGAATGCTGAAGAACATTCTGAGCATAACTGGTACGAAACTTTAATCGGCCGATATAGTTAATAAGTTCGCTATGAATACCGTGAACACCCAAATCAAACGCCGCCTGTTCTCCAGCTTCTTTGATGGTTAAATCAACTTCCTTCCCTACTTTCTTAACAACATCCTCAATGCGGGCCGGATGAATCCGACCGTCCGCTATTAAGCGCATCAGTGAAAGCCTGGCAACCTCACGTCGAACCGGATTAAAACCGGACAAAATAACCGCCTCAGGCGTATCATCTATAATAAGATCAATACCGGTTGCCGCCTCAAGCGCACGAATATTTCGACCTTCCCTGCCGATTATTCGCCCTTTCATCTCATCGTTTGGGAGTTGAACCACCGAAACCGTGTGTTCAGCGACGAAATCTCCGGCGTACCTTTGAATGGCAGTCGCCATGATCTTTGTGGCTTTTTTGTCAGCCTGTTCCTTTGTTTCATTCTCTATTCTTTTGATAATTTTGGCGCCTTCATATCGCGCCTCGTTTTCCATGGCTCTGACAAGAAGTTCCTTGGCCTGTTCCGCCGTTAAACCAGAAATCTTTTCGAGCTGCCTCTTCTGTTCTTCAATAAGTTGATTATACTTAATTTTAGTCCGCTCTATTTCTTCCTCTCTTATCCCAAGATTTTTCTCTTTTCGCGAGATATCTCGCTCCCTGCGTTCAAATTGATCTATCTTCCGGTCGATATTCTCTTCTTTTTGTATCAACCGTTGATCTTTTTTTTTCAGCTCATTTATAGTTTCTTTGGTATCCGCATCAAAGTCACTTTTCATCTTGAAAAGTTTGTCTTTAACCTCCAGTTGAGCTTCTTTTATTAGAGTCTCCGATCTCCTCTTGGCATCCTCTAATACTCGCGAAGTCTCCCTTTCAGCTGCCTTAACTTTCTGAGCTACAATTATCCCTTTAACCCAATAGGCAATTGCAAAGCCGAGAACGAATGCAATTATCCCTATTAATAAATTATATTCATTCATTAGCCTACTCCCCGAAAATATTTATATGTAACACTCTCATCAAGATTAACCCCTTACGTTTTACCTGAAGGTTCAATAGGTTATGATATCAGATAAAACGAAATTGTCCGCTTTACGATTCAACTTATGAAGAATGTTATAATAATGCAGATTATGAATGAGAAAATGAGGAAAACAAAGGTAAGGTATTTAAAAAAGTACTTATATCTGTGTGCACTTAATGTATCAATAGATTTGTATCGGCACTTCCCGCCGGATCAGATTGATAGCTATTTGATCTGAATTAAGCTGGACCCCTGCCACAATGCCGTGTTGGGAGGTCTTTGAACCAAAAAAATAAAGTGGGCACCTTTTAATTTCTTTAGGCTTTTCTGTACGAGCAGAACATGCGCACCAAAATCAGGGAAGGCTCCCTTTAAATAGATGTTGGGTCAAGGGACATCTTCCAATCACTAACACGGCAGGGGTCAAACGCCGGGTTAAAAAAACATCAAGATCGCATTTTATCCCGGGAGGATAACAAAAACTGCCTAAATTTGTCTTTGATAAATACAGGCTTTCAGGGAGGATCAGGAAAGATTAACTTATTACATATTCGTGTCATCAACTTGTTCAAAACCTTTAATCATTTACTGCAGCATCCAATGCATGGATCAGATTGGCTGATTTTTTTGAAATATTTGCCAATAATTCTGAATAAAATCTTTTGCTTTCAATATTTTCATTAGCAATGTTAAGTGCAGCTAAAATCAACGTCGTAAATTTAGTAACGGATGATTTGCTGGAGTGTTGAGTTTCAACCTTAGTCACTTCTTTGACAAGATAATCAGCAACCTCTTTAGCATTGGTTATGTCCGATTCTGTTTTAAATGTATAAGGCTGCCCAAAAAGTTCTATGGTTACAAGTTGTTCCAAATGAATAAGTTCTTCTACCTTTCTAAGACCATCCCTTTTGGCCACTATTCAATCTCGGTAATATCCTCTAGTCTGACCAAAAGACTATCAATCTTTGACCGGATCAAAGCCTTCTCTTGTGTGTAATTGGTTTCAGCATCAACCTTACCTTGAAGCTCTTCCTCTAATCTCCTAATATTATTCTTAGATTCTAGATTTTTCGCCTCAAGTGATTTATTAATGTCAATTAATTTTTCAACTTTTTTTTCAATTTCTTCAAATTGTCTTAAGATAAATTCGTTATCCAACCTTACACCTCATAATCTGTTAATTTAATATAATCTTTTATATAACCGAAAGTCAAGGTTTATTCCTTAACCAGTCATTCAAAATGTCTTTTACCGTTATAATGTCATATATGGTATTACCCCCACAATCCTCTTCGCGATTTCACGCATAAGACCCCCAAGCACTCCTCCTCCTTCACTGAATAAAGAAAGAGGGCAAACCAAATAATTGGTCTGCCCTCTTTAAAAAAATCCAACGATAATTTCCCATATCTCAGGGATAAAAATAACCTCAAAACCAACGGCAATTTTACTAGTGTCTTGTTTCAGCGAGCCTTATTCGATTTATGGCTCTTTCTAAAGCTGCCTTTGCCCTTATAAAGTCGATATCCTCATCTTCTTTTTCCAAACGTTTCTGGGCGCGTTCCATTGCAGCCTTTGCACGTTCGGTATCAATATCCCGCCTCCTCTCAGCAGATTCAGCCAACACCGTAAGCTTATCCGGAAGCGCTTCAGCAAATCCACCGCTGGCAAAAATATATCTTTGAACCCCGTCTGAACCCGTATAATGGATCGTACCTGTTTTTAGGGTCGTCAAAAAAGTGGTATGGCCGACAAGTACGCCAAATTCACCGAGACTTCCGGGAGCCACCGCAATTTGGACTTCTTCGCTAACAACCACTCCTTCAGGGGTAACCACTTCTAATGTAATATTTCCAGCCATCCGTTTCCCCTCATCACCAGATTTAGTCGGCCATCTGTTTGGCCTTTTCTAGGACATCCTCAATCCCCCCAACCATATAGAACGCCTGCTCGGGGATATCATCGTGTTTGCCTTCAACTATTTCCTTAAAGCCTTTTACGGTGTCTTCGATCTTTACATAACATCCGGGTACGTTGGTAAACACTTCGGCAACATGGAAAGGCTGGGACAAAAAGCGCTGTATTTTCCGTGCCCGTGCCACCGTAATTTTATCTTCATCAGACAACTCATCTATTCCCAATATTGCGATAATGTCCTGAAGTTCTTTATATTTCTGAAGTATTTGCTGAACCTGACGGGATGTCTGGTAGTGCTCATCACCGATATAAGCCGCATCGAGGATTCTGGATGTGGAATCAAGGGGATCTACCGAAGGATATATCCCGAGTTCAACCAGTTGCCGTGAAAGAACCACCGTACCGTCAAGATGTGCAAATGTTGTCGCCGGCGCCGGATCCGTTAAGTCATCCGCAGGCACATAAACACACTGTACTGCCGTAATCGAGCCTTTGTCTGTCGATGTGATCCGTTCCTGGAGTTCGCCGAGGTCAACAGCCAAGGTGGGTTGATATCCAACCGCCGAAGGCATTCGTCCCAAAAGTGCGGAAACCTCGGAACCGGCCTGGGTAAACCGGAAGATGTTGTCGATGAAAATAAGGACGTCCTGCCCTTCTTCATCCCGAAAGTATTCCGCGGCTGTCAGAGCTGAAAGCGCAACACGAGCCCTTGCTCCCGGAGGTTCGGTCATCTGTCCGTATATCAGGGCAGCCTTGGGAAGAACTCCGGAATCCTTCATCTCATGGTAAAGGTCATTTCCCTCACGGGTCCGTTCACCAACTCCGGCAAAAACGGAAATACCGCCGTGCTCCATGGCGATATTGTGTACCATTTCCATCATGATAACGGTTTTTCCCACACCGGCGCCCCCGAACATCCCCATTTTACCCCCTCTGGGAAATGGCACCAGCAGATCAATAACCTTGACACCGGTCTCGAGAACGCGAACCGTGGTATCCTGCTCCGTAAATTTCGGGGCATGACGATGTATGGGCAGCATCTTTTCCTGGCTGACCGGTCCCAAACCGTCCACCGGCCTTCCCACTACATTAAGAACTCGTCCGAGTCCGGCTTCACCTACAGGCATCATAATCGGCTTGCCCGTATCCGTAACCGGCATCCCCCTGACAAGACCGTCGGTGATATCCATTGCAATGGTACGGACAATATTATCGCCCAGGTGCTGTGCGACCTCAACAACAAGATTGTCGGGTTCATCGCTGATGGCTGGATTGCTTACCAGAAGTGAAGTATAAATCGTAGGAAGTTTACCCTGCCCAAACTCCACATCAACCACAGGCCCCATAACCTGCATAACTTTACCAATATTTTTTCCCATCTATAGACCTCCGAATCTGTTATTTGTTATTTGTTAATCGATCAACAAACAACGAGTGACTATTTCCCAGATTTACCCTTTAAGGGCCTCGGCACCGCCGACGATATCCATCAACTCAGCGGTAATGGATGCCTGCCGAGCCTTGTTGTATAGCATAGTAAGGTTTTCTATCATATCGTCACACGCCTTTGACGCATTGTCCATGGCCATCATCCGTGCGGCATGTTCACTGGTGGACGTCTCCAGTAACGCGCTGAACAATTGGACATATACGCTCATTGGCAGTAACTCACCCAAAAGTTCATCCGGAGACGGCTCACAAATATGCTCCGCCAGGTACGGCTTGTCCTCGACTTCTGCCTCATCTTCAACAGATTCCAGTGGCAGTATGGGAAGCAACTGTTTTATTGTCGCGACCTGTCGCCCCATACTGATGAACTCTGAATAAACAACATAGACTTCGTCATATTCTCCATTAAGGAATCCGTCTATCAAGCTTTTGCCGACTGTGGAAGCAATATTGAACTTAACCACCGTCCCAATGACCCCAAGATGCTCGCTGATGATAGGAATTTGTTTTTTACGACTCCAATCCCGTCCCTTTTTGCCAAAGTTTGTAACGGAGAACTCTATATCCTCTCCGGTTTCTTTCATAAATGAATTTGCTTTGGAAATAAGGTGTGCATTGAAACCGCCGCATAATCCCCGATCGGAAGTACACAAAACAATATGTTTTTTTATGACTTCCTCATGCGGCAAAAGAAGAGGGCTGGTTTCTTCTCCAGCTCTACCTGAAAGACCTCCAAGAACTTCGGCGAACTTTTCTGCATAGGGTCGAAAGCCCTCCATATTGGTCTGGGCGCCTCGCAATCTGGAAGCAGCCACCATGTTCATGGCTTTTGTGATTTGTTTTGTCTTTTTAACCGCACCTATTTTTGTTTTGACCTCTTTTAACGTCGCCATACAAATCAGCCTTTATAATTCAAGTTATTTATTATTCTTTTTTTCGGTTTACCTATTATACAAATCAATAAATAACTATTTGATTGTATCCTTGAACTCCTCGTCATAAGCATTCAAGGCCTCAGTCATCAATTTGTCAAGGTCATCTGATATTTCCTGTTTCTCCGCAATTTCAGTAAAAATCTGAGCATACCTGTCTTCAATAAAAGAGTACAGGCCCGCCTCATATTTTTCTAAAACGTTAACCGGATACTTGTCGAGAAAACCTTTTGTACCCGCATAGAGTATGGTTACCTGTTTTTCAACCGCGAGCGGTTGAAACTGGGGCTGCTTCAAAATCTCAACGAGTCTTTCTCCACGGGAAAGCTGTGCCTGAGTCGCCTTGTCCAGGTCGCTTCCAAAAGCGGCAAACGCTTCAAGTTCACGGTACTGGGCCAGATCAAGCCGCAGAGTGCCGGCCACCTGTTTCATGGCTTTGACCTGAGCCGCGCCCCCCACGCGTGACACTGAAAGTCCCACATTAATTGCAGGCCGAACACCCGCAAAAAACAGGCCGGGTTCAAGAAAGATCTGGCCGTCGGTAATGGAAATAACATTGGTGGGAATATATGCTGACACGTCACCGGCCTGGGTCTCAATAATCGGAAGAGCCGTCAGAGAACCGGCGCCCAGCTCGTCGTTGAGCTTGGCGGCTCGCTCCAGCAGGCGAGAGTGATTGTAAAAAATATCGCCGGGGTAGGCTTCACGACCTGGCGGACGTCTTAAAAGAAGCGAAACCTGGCGATATGACGCCGCCTGTTTTGAAAGGTCATCATAAATGATGAGCGCATGCATTTTATTGTCCCGGAAATATTCCCCCATGGCGCATCCCGCATAAGGGGCGATATACTGCAATGTTGCCGGGTCGCTGGCACAGGCTGCAATAACAATCGTATATTCCATGGCCCCGTGTTTTTCAAGGGCGGCGACGACCTGAGCAACCGTGGATTTCTTCTGGCCGCAGGCCACATAAATGCAGTAAACATCCGTATCTTTCTGGTTAATGATGGCATCCACCACAAGAGCTGTTTTCCCGATCTGGCGGTCGCCGATAACCAACTCCCGTTGACCTCGGCCCACCGGTGTCATGGCGTCAACAGCTTTTGCTCCGGTGTACATGGGTTCATGAACGCCCTTTCTGTCAATAACACCCGGCGCAACCATTTCGACCCTTCTGGTTTCTTTGGCATCTATCGGTCCCTTACCGTCCAGAGGTTCACCCACGGCAGAAAGCACCCGTCCCAGGACGGCTTCTCCCACGGGGACCTCAGCAATTCGGCCGGTACGCTTGACCATGTCGCCCTCTTTGATATCAAAGTCGTCACCCATAACTGCAACGCCCACGTTGTCTTCCTCGAGGTTCAGCACAAGACCATAAATACCGCCCGGGAATTCAACCAGCTCCATGGCCATCACCTTGTCCAGACCATACACTCTGGCAATACCATCACCCACCGACAAGACAACCCCTGTTTCACTTAATTCAACTTTCTTGTCGTAATCCGTAATCTGTTCCTTAATGATCTGACTTATTTCTTCAGCTTTTAGTTCCATTATACACTCTCACCCCTTTTTAAAGATTCTCTCATATTGAGTAATTGTGTTTTGATGCTACCGTCCAAAACAAGATCACCTATTCGGGAGACAATTCCCCCGATAAGGCTGGGGTCTTGTTCAACCTCCAGAATAATATCTTTACCTGTCCTTGTCGACAGGGTAGTACGGATTTTTTCAACGGTTTCGGATGACAACTCAGTGGCAGAAACCAGACTGGCACGCACAACGCCTTTTAATTCATCGGCCAGTTTTTTATAAAACTCATTGATATCACTCAAAAATCCAAACCGTCCTTTGTCAAACAGCAAAAGCAGGAAAGATGCCATCACTTTGGAGATATCTACTTTGCCAATGACTGCCTGCAAAACTTTTTTACGACCTCCCACGTCATAGAGGGGGTTTATAATTGCCTGCTCAAGCTCTTTTTGACTCGTAATTAAATCTGAAAATCGATCAAGTTCTTCTTTATAGGTCTCAGCCTTATCATCCTCTTTGCCGATAATCAGAAGTGCCTTGGCATAACGCCGGGCTATTTTTAAATTCTTCATTATGCCACCACCTTCTCTAAATATTCATCTACCAATTTATCCTGATCCTGGGATGTGATTTTATCTTTTATCAATGTTTCAGCATTAACAAGCGCTTTTTCGAGTATATCTTGCTGCAGTTTTATTTTGGCCTGTTTAAACTCATGTTCGATATTCCGTCGGGCCTGTTCTTCAAGTTTCTCGACGGTCTTTTTCGCCTCATCGATGATCCTCGCCTTAGCCTCGTTTCCCTGCCTTATATACTCTTCTATAAGCTTCTCGGCCTCCTGTTCCAAATGCGAAAGCCTTTCAGTGTATTTTGCCAACTCTTTTTCGGCATCCTTTTTCTTGGCTTCCAGCTCGCTGAGCTGATCTTTTATACCTTTGATTCTGGAATCTAGCGCCTGAGATACCGGCTTGCGTAACAGAAAAAAAAGGCCGACCACCAAAACAGTAAAATTCATAACCCGGTAGGTATCCGTCGCTATCCATCCTTTTTTTGCCTCATGGCCGCCCTCGCCTTCTGACGACGCTGCAACCGTTCCGACAAAACAGAATAAAAACACGGCCAATATCACCATCATAGCTGAACCTTTTGCTATAATCAGATTCTTGCGACCCACACCGGACCGTCTTTTATTAATCAGGTTCATTAAAGAGCCCTCCCCAGAATTTTTTGACCAATAGCACTCGCAAAGGTATCAATCTCCTTTTGTAAAGATGCCCTGACCGCCTCGACATCCTTTGCAATTTTTTCACGCACCTCGGCAAGATCTGCCTGAGCCTTCTGATTAATTTTATCGATTATCTCTCTTTCTTGGTCGGCAGCCTCTTGTAACAGGGCATTCTTTTCATTTAATCCTTTAGCCCTGGCATCTCTAATTCCCGAATCAAAGGCCTCGTTTTTCTCCGTTGATTCCTTGTCTGAAGTCTCGATATTCTGCTCAAGGCTTGTAATTTTTTCCTTTCTTTGGATTAAAATGTTGCGAATCGGCCTGAATAAAATAATATTTAATACCCATATAATAACGAGAAAATTGGCGATTTGAACGAAAAGCGTCCAATCAGGAATAACCGTTATTCCACCTGCGCCAAAAGCAACTCCCGCAAACCATAGAGAGGCTAATATAAAATAGAAGATAATCCAAACGTTCCGGTTTAAACCAACTATTTTCATTTAAAAATCCTCCATCCATAAAACCTGTAAACGCAATTTTTAAAAACCCATGTTTTTAACTCGGCGGTCTATAGCATCAGTGTTAAAAGTTGTCAAAGGTTTTTTTTAATTTTTCTATTTTGTCTTATTTCCCTTTAAAAATTGATCTGTTACATTGCCTCAACAAAAAGTTCAGGCGCTCATAGAACAATTTCCATTGAAAATGACTCCGGATTCCATCAAAACAACCGGAGCTCGAATATCACCCACAACACGACCCGGCGGATAAACCTCGATTTTCTTCTTTGCCTCGATGGTACCGTTTACCTCACCCATGATTATGGCGACGTCAACAATTATCTCTGCGTTCACAACAGCTTTTTCCCCTATAATCAAAGTACCTTGATTACCAAGAATTTTTCCTTTAACATTTCCGTCCATCCTGACGGTGTTGTTAAACTCGATTGTACCTTCAATACTGGTGCCGGCTCCAAAAAAAGTGTTTATCTTTTCCGGCTCCTTTGTTTTTTTCATACATCCTCCATAACCCGGACAACCCGGGACAAAACATCCGCTTTTGGACGAAAGTAAATACACTGGAAGTAGCTGAGGAAAATGGTCCGGTCAATTCAAGCATCATGTTTATCGATCATTCAATCAGAAAGCGCCTCATGCTGATACTCATTAACAGGCCGACGCAAATCATTATGCTAACGATCGATGAACCGCCATAGCTGATAAAGGGTAGCGTCACACCGACGATCGGCATCAGGCCCATAGCCATTCCAACATTAATAAAAACCTGCCAGAACATCATTGCCGTTAGGCCTACAGCCAGAATAGTTCCAAAAGGATCTCTGCATCTATACGCAATATTCAATCCCCAAATAATAAGCATAAGAAAAAGAGAAAGAATAACCACCGATCCCACAAATCCCCATTCCTCAGCCAAAACTGAAAATATGAAATCCGTATGCTGCTCAGGTAAAAAGGAGAGTGCGTTCTGAGTCCCTTTCAAAAAACCTTTGCCGAAGATCATACCGGAACCTATGGCAATTTTTGACTGTATAATATGATAACCTGCACCCAGTGGATCACGGTTTGGATTTATAAATGTTAATATCCGTTCTTTCTGGTAACCTTTCAGTAAAAACCAGACCAAAGGGCCGGCTATCGTACACGAAGTAATGAGATATAAAAGTGAGCGCCTTTCAATTTTTACAAATACAGTCATGAAACCGGCAATCAAGACCACCACCATGGCTGTCCCTAAATCCGGTTGTCTAACGATTAAAATAAAAGGAATTGCCGTCAATATCAAAGGAGTAAGAAGCTCTTTCAAGGAAAAACCTCTGGTGTCTGCAAATTTGGAATAGTATCTTGCCAAACTAATAATCACGGCAATCTTGACAAGCTCTGACGGTTGGATTGAAATAGGGCCCAATATGAGCCAGCGTCTTGC
>JASFLX010000065.1:0-12357 GCA_050117895.1 Desulfobacterales bacterium
GTTTATTGCAATGCTGCGGATTTCGGAATGTTTCGAATCGGAATCCAGTTCCTTGAACCCGATGAAAAGATCTTTTCTTTTGTCATAAGCCTTTTGAAAACCTACTTATAGCAATTTCATGAATCAATACCCCGGACGGTCATTCACCCTCCGACGTTTTCACCGAAAGTCTTTCCAAAGGTGAGGCATGGCTCCTCGCCTTTCCCGGAGTCCAGAATCTGCTCCTTGACATTAAACGCGCCCAAGCCCGCCATTTTCATCCCGAATACGAATTCCATGGTATCGTGGATAATCTTCGGTCCATTGCCGATATGCGTGTAAGAGCCGAAACTGGCGCCGGCTTTTTCCGCCAAATCGGCGTTTTGGGCCATGAAAAGGAATTGCTTCATCTCTTCGGTGATGGTTTTAAAATAAGTTGGACAACCAAAGATGTAACCGTCGAATCCTTCAAGCTCTTTTTCGTTTTGGATTTCCCCGATGGGCCGAACCACCGTTTCCGTTCCGGCGTCACGGGCTCCCTGTGCAATGGTTTCCGCCATCTTCCGTGTCCTGCCTGTTTTGCTGTCGTATGCGATCAAAATTTTTTTCATTCTCGCCTCCATTTCATCCATGTAGCGGATACGGTTCCTGGATTTAAGATTCACTTTTTTCTTCGCGATGTTTTTTAATTCTTTTCTTGGTCCTGTTGATGAGTTTTGTGATTTTAATATTTCGCGGACAAACGCGTGTACACTCGAAATGGTTCTTGCACGGCCATACACCAGTCGGAGCATCCAGAACCGACAGCCGCTCCCCGAACCCTTTGTCCCGGCTGTCATCATTGAACCTGGCGGCTTGGGCGATGGTCGCCGGACCGAGAAAATCCGGATTATCATGCAGTATCGGGCAGGCAGAGAAACAGGCGGAGCAGAGAATGCAGTTTGTCGGGTCATCGAAAGCCTTCCGTTGTTCGGGGGACTGGATCCGCTCCTTCTCCGTGACCGGGTCGTCGTTGATCAGGAAGGGTTTTACCGATCGGTACTTCTCGAAGAACCCGGTCTGATCCACGATAAGATCCCGCAAGACGCTGAAATGGTTCAAGGGTTTGATCTCGACCTCCGCCCCGTCAGCATCGGCAACATCCCGCACCAGCGTCTTGCAGGCCAGTCGATCTTTTCCATTGATCCGCATGGCGTCCGACCCGCACACGCCGTGCGCGCAACTTTTACGGAAACCCAGGCTTCCGTCCCGATATTCCTTGACATGCATCAAGGCGTCCAGGACCCGATCTGTGGGCTCGACCTCGATTTCATGTTTTTCCGCATATGGCTCGGCATCGGTTTCCGGATTGAATCGTTGGATATTGAGGATGATTTTCATGATTCGCCCCCTTTTTCTAATATTTTCGAGGTTTCGGCTCCCAGATGGAAAGATCCACCGGTTTGTAATCGATCCGAACCGTGTCCTGATCCAGCCAGGCAAGGGTATGCTTGAGCCAGTTGTCATCATCCCGGTCCGGATAGTCCTCCCGGGAATGAGCGCCACGACTCTCCTTCCGGTTCCTGGCGGATTCGGCGGTTATCAGGGCCAAGTCCAGAAGGTTCCCCAATTCCAAAATCTCCAACAGATCCGTATTGAAGGCCTTGCTTCGGTCTTGGACGCGCACCTTTTTGTACTCTTCGCGAAGCTCCCGCAACACGTCAACCGCTTTGGCCATGTCTGTATCGTTTCGGTACACGCCGATGTTTTCCATCATTTCAAACTGCATTTTTTTTCGAATATTTTCCCCGTGCGGCCCCTTTTTTCCGTCGGTCAGTTCCGCAATCCTTACTTTTGAAGGGTCCGCAACGTTCTCGCTGAAAACCAGCGGATCGGCATTCTTTACGTAATCCGCGATGTGGATTCCCGCCCGCCGACCGAAGACGACCAGGTCCAGTAGACTGTTTGTTCCCAGCCGGTTGGCCCCGTGCACGGATACGCACGCGCATTCGCCGGCCGCATACAGACCGTCGTAGAATCCCCCCGAGCCGTCCGCAACGACACGCCCATTGATATCCGTGGGGAGACCGCCCATGGCGTAGTGAGCCGTGGGCTGGACCGGTATGAAACCTTCGGCCGGATCCACCCCCAGATATGTTTTGCAGAAGTCGGTGATGTCCGGGAGCTTGGCCAGGATCACTTCTTTGCCGATTCCGGTGGCGTCCAGATGGAGATAATCGTCGATCTTTCCGTCTCCTCTGATTCCCCTTTTTTCCCTGATCTCCGTGATCATGGAGCGGGAAACGATATCCCTCGGTCCCAAGTCCAGCAGGGTCGGTACGTATCGTTCCATGAAGCGTTCGCCGTTCCGGTTTCGAAGGATGCCTCCTTCTCCGCGCACAGCTTCGGATATCAGGATGCCCATGCCCTTGATTCCCGTTGGGTGGAACTGGAAGAATTCCATATCTTCCAGCGGCACTCCGCGCCGAGCCAGAACCGCGGGTCCGTCTCCTGTATTGGCGTAAGCGTTGGATGTGATACGGAACATGCGGCCGAACCCGCCGGTTGCGAAGAACACGGCTTTGGCCTTGAAGATGTGAATGTCGCCGGTGGCAAGTTCCACCGCGACCACGCCGCCGCATTTTCTGCCGTCCATGACAACGTCCACCACCTGGAACTCGTCAAAAAAGGCGACATGGTTTTTGATGCACTGCTGATAGAGTGTCTGAAGGATCATGTGGCCGGTCCGGTCCGCAGCGTAGCAGGCTCTTCGCACGGGAGCCTCACCGAAATTACGGGTGTGCCCGCCGAACCGTCGCTGATCGATGCGCCCTTCGGGTGTACGGTTGAAAGGCAGTCCTCGGTTTTCCAGATCGTACACGGCCTGCACGGCCTCTTCAGCGAGAATGAGCGCCGCGTTCTGGTCCACAAGGTAGTCTCCGCCCTTGACCGTGTCGAAGGCGTGCCATTCCGGTTTGTCCTCTTCCACGTTACCCAGTGCGGCGCTGATCCCCCCCTGAGCCGCGCCCGTGTGGCTTCTGATGGCGTAAACTTTCGAAAGAACGGCTGTTTTCGCTCTTTTACTGGCTTCAAGAGCGGCGTACAAACCCGCTCCGCCAGCCCCGATGACAACGGCTTCGAATTCGTGTATCACTCCGGCCTCCTTTCTCGGATTCATGCGGCTGATTGATTTATTATTGCTCTCAGAATTGTAATCTTTGCATATTAGAATTTTACATACAATGTAATTAGATTAATCATCCATGAAAAAAATGCAACACGGATGGGATGATTATGGATGAAAATTTAAGCTCCATCCGAATAATTACATTATGATATGCTTATTATACCCATCCCTGGCTTCTTTTTCCAAAAGGTCCCCCGATCCTTTGTACCTGGGTGAGAAATGAAACGGCGTAACCTGTTTTACCCCGGCCTTTCCTGCAATGCTGCCCGCCTGCCAGGCGGTGAGATGACATTTTTTTTCAGCAATATCCCTATCCTTTTCAAGAAAAGCCGCTTCGATAAACAAGTGGTCGGCGTTCTTGGCAAGTTCAATTATCTTTTCCACATTGGATTTGCTGTACCCGGCGTCTACGATATATGAAACCTTCTGGCCTGGAGTTATAAGAGCAATCCGTTTTGCAAGATCGCCCAGAATGAATCTCTTTTTACATGAACCTTTGCCGCCGTATCTAACTTCAAACTCCGAATCAGGGTCTGTATTATTGTACAGAGCCTGTTTAAATTCATTCAGCCACGGGCCGATCTCAAGCCCGAGATCGGCAACATGTTCCTTCATTATATTAATGTGAAATCGTTCTTCAATGGTGAACCCGAGACATGGGATACGGTGATCAAGAATTTCAGCGGAAACAGACAGGGCCGGTTCCTTATGCAAAAGACCGTTAAACGGCTGCTGGATATGCTCTGAAGCCGGGATGAATTGATTTTGACATATGTAATTTCTGGCAATCATATGATCGGGATGCACCTCGATAACGTTCAATGCCAATCGATTCGGGTAATGTCTAACAAGGTTCCATGAATACCCGGCAAGCTTCCCCTCGACATTTTTCAAAAAGCCTTCGGGGCCATACAAGTAAAGCTTATGTTCGCGACCAAGGAAAAGACGCAGCAGCCTGTCAAATCCTATGAAATGATCCATATGGGTGTGGCTGATAAAAACATGGCTGATCTTGAGTATATCTTTGCTTGAAAGGGAATAGATGTCTCCCAGATCGAAAATTATGGCACGTTTTTCGAAAAGAAACGAAATGAATAGTCCGGGGTCGTCAAAAGGTCCGTTCACTAACCTGGGGAGGAAAGAAGGGCGCATTTTTTAGGAAAGAAATTTTGCTACTTGCCGGTTAATGCAAAGATATATTTCTTCGTCAGAACCGAATATATCAACAACGACTTTATGGTTAATAAGGGTTTCTATTACAAAAGCGGTGACATAAAGGCTGACAACATTGGGCTGTGTTATAATATGTCTGTAGGGTGCATTCTGATAGTCAATCTCAAAGTCGTCCGCGTGGCTTAGTTTTTCGAGGCACTTTAAAATCTGTTCTTCGAGTACATTTTTATTGGTCGTTTCCACAAGGTTGTTTTCAACAAGCTTCATGGCAATGGCATTGGAAAGTGGTTCGATAGCGTCTTTTATCCTTTCTATTGTTTTTTTGCGGGCATACTCTTTTGAGGATTCGATTTTTGATAAGATCCGTGCTTCGCGACTGCTTGGCCGAAAAATCTTAGCCATAAGATTCCACCTTTAATTTTGTTGAGTTAATATTTCATAAAAAGTTAAAAAGGGCTTTTTACAAACTCATCTAATCATATCTATTTTTTGGGTCGCGCACAATAATAATGTCATAGACGGACCATTGCAAGGGAAATGTTTCGTCCAAAATCTGAATTATGCATCAAGCGCTTAGATTTTTGAAAAGTACCTAACGTGTTTCAAAATCTTCAATAACCATTTATGCGGCATGATCCATGTTTTGTTTGTCAATAATTCAATTGCCAAAGACGCATAATCTATCCTGCCCG
Source organism: Desulfobacterales bacterium (assembly GCA_050117895.1). Taxonomy (GTDB): domain Bacteria; phylum Desulfobacterota; class Desulfobacteria; order Desulfobacterales; family UBA11574; genus S5133MH16. The sequence goes on from JASFLX010000065.1 coordinate 5,011, forward strand.
GCGAATTTAATCCGGTCGCCAGACCGAAGATCACATCGTCACGATTCACCGCTACGCTGCGTCGAAATCAAAAGAATTTACCCTGTTTCATCCCTAGTTTTTTGTTGAAACGTTAATTGACATGGTGATAATATAAAAATTTTTAGTTTAATTTTTCAAAAGATTCAGATTGAAAACTAAAGAGAAATATTTTCGTGTCGATCGCAGAGAAATCGCTTTCCTCAAATTTATTTTTGAGGCCTACGACGGCATTGCAACGCTAACCACCGTGGATCCGGATCAGGGTGTCATACAAATTTTCATTGCGCCGGGATGTGAAAATGATGTTGAGATGATTTTACGGGATCTTAAAAAGGACATCATGATTGAGCAGATAGACTGAAAAAACACATGAAAACAAAGCACTTATATATTAATACCATCGGCTGTCAGATGAATGTTTACGATTCCGAGCAGATCGCCAAAGGATTAACGGTGCTGGGATATAAACTGACCTCATTGCCGGAAAAAGCGGATTTGATCATTGTTAATACCTGTACCATCAGAGAGAAGGCCGAACAAAAGGCTTTCAGTTTTTTAGGGCGTATGGCAGGTCTGAAAAGAAAAAAAACCGATCTTATTATCGGGATGGGCGGATGCGTGGCACAGCAGGAAGGCCAAAAAATCCTGCAGCGTGTGCCGCATCTTGATCTTGTTTTCGGGACAAATGCAATCGGACGTTTGCCCGGTATAATAAAAACCATAACGGAGAAAAAATGCCGTATTGTGGATATTAAAATGTCAGAGCAAATAGAAGAACTCGACTTTTTTCAAGATAATCACCACAAAGGAAAAGTCGCCAGTTTTGTAACTATCATGCAAGGATGCGACAATTATTGCACCTACTGTGTGGTTCCTTACGTGAGAGGCAGGGAAACAAGCAGAAATCCTGACAAAATCATTAATGAAATTTGCTGTCTTGTGGAATCCGGCGTGAGGGAAGTTACCCTACTGGGCCAGAACGTAAACAGCTACGGAAATAAAGAAGGACTCTGTACATTTCCCGAACTGCTGGCACGTGTTAATGAAATTAACGGTCTTTTAAGAATCCGGTTTACGACGTCACATCCCAAGGATCTTTCCACAGATCTGATGCTTGCTTTTAAAGACCTTGATAAGATGTGTAATCATATACATTTACCCATACAGTCAGGTTCAAACCGGGTCTTAAAAAGAATGAACCGGAAATACAGCCGCAAATTATATCTTGAAAAAATTGATAAACTGCGCGATATTTGTTCTAATATGGCGATTACATCTGATATTATTGTAGGATTTCCAGGAGAGACAAGAACCGATTTTCAAGAAACCCTGGAATTAATTAAGAAAGTGGAATTTGACGGTCTGTTTGCGTTTAAATATTCAGATCGGCCAAATGCAGCGGCGGCCCGATTTGAAGACAAAATCTCAGAAAAGGAAAAAAAAGAAAGATTACAGCAGGTGCTCACCCTGCAGGCACATTTTACAACCCAAAAGAATAAAGAGTTGGTCGGATCGACTCAATCGATCCTTGTAGAAGGGTTAAGCAAGAAGCAGACCCGGATTGATAAACACAGTATGAATCATGATGTCCAGTGGACAGGACGGACATCAACAAACAAGATCGTAAATTTTTCCCGGGGGGATGACGCACTTCCCTGTGATGAAATCCTTACCGGCCGCATGGTTAATGTCAGAATTGTGACAGCACATTCCCATTCACTCTGGGGTGAACCGGTTAGCATAGTGCCCGAACGAAAACTAGGATTTTTCGTTAAGATCAAGGAAGACGAAAATTTTAACCACAGGAATACGGGTAGTATTTCGAGGATTAAAATTTGAGTCTGACGCAGATATTGGCGGAAAAGACAATTTTCGTTTAGGCAATAGCATAGTGCCCATGTTTTTGGGTTTAAGAGGAGAAAAAAGTTATGTTGCATGAAGTAAACATAGCAAGTATGGCAATAGATCCGACATCAAATACCCCCATTCTTATTTTAAAGTCGGTGAAAGGAGATCAGGCGGTTCCCATATGGATCGGCTTGTTAGAAGCCACATCCATAGCTTCAGCACTCAGAGACATCAAGTTTGACCGACCCATGACCCACGATCTTTTCAAGAATTTCATCGACAGTTTGGATATGGTCGTGTCGAAAGTTGAGGTGTGTGATTTAAAGAATAACACTTTTTACGCTAAGATATATTTTGTATCTCAAGAAAAAAGTTTTCATATGGATGCCCGTCCGAGCGATGCGATTGCCATTGCACTTCGTTTTCATGCGCCTATTTATGTGCATGATAAAATTTTCGAACAATCTCAAATGACGGAAGGTGATTTTGAGGTGCTAAACCAAAGCGAAGAAGGGAAAAAATGGGCAGAATATCTTGAAAGCCTTTCCCCCGAAGATTTCGGGAAATATAAGATTTGATATTCCGAGGATTATTCGCCACCGAACTTTGGCGAATTAATTTTTTGAGCATAACGCAGGGATTGTGGGAAAAGACCATTAATCGACAGACTCATTGTTGATTATCTTTAAGGAAAAGCGTGTGATACTCGGAATCTGTTAAATGTTTTTTAAGTAGACGAGTCAGTAAAGAAAATATTTCTTCAATTTCTTCGGTTGTCAGTCTTTTTACCAGTTCCTTGATCAGGGTGTCATCTGAAAATTTCTGAAGGTAATAGATAATCGTGTTTTCGTCGGTTTCCCGATCCAATCCGAGTCCTGCCAGACCGTCGTAAGTTTCAATATGATTGTGAGAATGTTTTTTCATTTTATGGATGGACACTAACCGGGTTGATGGATCATGTGAAAATAATTGAAAAGACCATTGAGGTCAATAAATACTTTTCTAACTTACTCCCTCGATTATACCGTTGAAAGATTTAAAGGTAACCGGCTCACTTCAGACCCCGAACGCTTTCTGGATGAAAACAAGGCAATATCAGAAAATCCCGACCTTGCGCTGGGCGGCGTTACCTATGGATGGCTGTCAGCAACATTTGATTCCATAGACATTCTTATCGATCCAGGATTTGCCAAAAAGATCACCACACCGATTCTGATTGTCAGCGCCGGGTGTGACAGGATCGTCTCTGTAAATGCCCAGAAGACGATCTGCTCTTTGCTATCCCATTGCCGTTTTACCGAAATTGCCGGTGCGCGTCACGAAATCCTTAAGGAAACAGACGCTGTCCGGTCGGTTTTCTGGAATGAATTTGACAGATTCACTCATACCTGCAACATTTAGTAAAACTTTACATAAAATTTATGTAGTTCACTTCACAATTATATTAGTTATGCAATAAATTTGCACGGCTATCCTCGCCGCTTGATCCATATAACTGCCTGATAATTATATCAATATAATTCATTCGGTTTGTTTTGCATGGTTTTTGCACACATAATTAGACAAAAAGATACTTTATTCATTCACAAGGAAATACATTCTTAAAAATGAAAGCTAAAATCAACAAAAAATTAAAACTATACCTATTATCCGTGGGAGTTCTACGCTTATTATTCATTGCTGTAATGACTATAAGTATAGCTTATGCTCATAATCGCAACACCCAGCAAGGTATCAGATCCCAAAAATTGAAAAATAAGGTTCTTGCTGTTAAAACGGAATACCGTTCGTCATCCATTTCCGGTAATAAAGCCGAACGTTTCTTACACCCTATCGTCATTCAAACGGCCGGTCGCTACCAGGTTGATCCTGCTCTGGTGAAGGCGATCATTATGGCGGAGTCCGGATATAATGCCAGAGCAATTTCCAAAAAAGGTGCAAAAGGCCTTATGCAGCTGATGCCGGCAACCGCCCGGGCGCTGGGTGTGGAGGATATTTTCAACCCCGAGCAAAACATAAGCGGCGGGGTGCGGTATTTCAAACAGCTGGTGAACCAATTCGACGGGGACCTCGAACTGGCCCTTGCGGCATACAATGCCGGGAGCAGAAACGTAAGACATTATCAGGGTATCCCGCCTTTCAAGGCAACTCGGTACTATATCAAGAAGGTCTTTAAATATTATCAGATTTACAAGAACCAGATGGCCTATAATGAAAAGGGTATCGTATCTTTGAATGACAGTAATCAGCTTTCATAATTCAACAGCCCGTTGCCCAACTCACTTTTCGCCAGCTCTGAAACGTTTTTTGATAAATCAAAGCCTCTTTCCAAGCGATTTCAAAACTCACCATATGGTCTCAACCCGTTGAAATCGCTTCCATTGAATAGTCATTGGCTCCAAGCCTTGCCAGTTTCCAAAAAAAATTTATTTTATAAAATGGGAATCGTTGCAGTTGCCGGCCTCGTATGATATTTGTATTGAAAAAAACTTAGAGGCTTCGCCCCAATCGGAATAATGGGAATAATGGAATGATGGAATAATTCTATGATGGGTTTGAAGGAGTTTTTTTACAATTTAAATGGTTTATTTTCCGCTTTTTTCCCCAATATTCCAGTATTCCGATTGCACAAATAGGTTGCCATTGAATAACCTGTATTTTTGAGAATTAGTAAGTTTTTCGGAATGTTGTTATATGTTTTTGATTGCCGGTGTTTCTCCTAAAATTAAAATCCTTGACACGAACCCAAGAATTTGCCCGGTGTGCGGTCTGGCCCAAGCCTATTATAAACGGGTGGATCACTATTTTAATTTATTTTTCATTCCGATTTTAAGGGTCAAAAAGGGCGAGCCGTTTATCATGTGTGACCGGTGTGAGAGAACCGTGCACGAATTCAAAGAGGAATATAGCCGTACCTGGCCGGACACCAAAAAGAAGCAGTGTCATCATTGTGGAAAAGCTTTAGAAAAAGATTTTGGATACTGCCCGTACTGCGGAAAACCCGTTGCCCAGAAATAATTCATCAAAATCCATATGAAATCCGATGTTACATATAATCCGGATCGGCCCGTGGAGCGCCATGTGGTTCTGGTTGCACCGCAAGTGCCCTGGAATACCGGCAATATCGGACGAACCTGTCTGGGGGCCGGTGCATTTCTTCATCTGATTAAACCGCTGGGTTTCTCCCTTGAAAGCCGAGAACTTAAAAGAGCGGGTTTGGATTACTGGCACAAAGTCAAACTTTCGGTCTGGGACGATTTTGAAAGTTTCCAGGAAAACATGGCCCCAAAAAAAGATGAGGTGGCGTTATTTACCAAAAACGGTTCAATACCCTTTTGGTCCATGTCATCTTCTGACAGACTTTTTCTAATTTTCGGCTCGGAAACAAAAGGGCTTCCCCAAACCATCATATCACGATATAAAACGACCACTTACCATATACCCATCACGAATGAAATCAGGTGCCTTAACCTGTCCACTGCGGTAGGAATTGCGTTGTATCAAAGCCTGCGTAGTGTCCATCCATAAACGGCATCTTTTGGCCCCCGGCGGCGTTCTCGCTCGTTTTCAATCCTCGACATAGCGCGCTATGCCTGTCGGAGATCCCGTGATGTTTTCGGGGAGGTTGAAAACTCGCTCGGGCCTTGCCGGAAACCAAAATCTACCATTTCTGGATGAACACTTGTTAAGCGTTTATAAAAAAGCAAGGACAAAGTTTTTTGTATGTTAAGGCAAAAAAATAGGGCCCGAATAAATTCGAGCCCTATTGGTTGGATTAAATCAGTTATTGGTTATAAAGTTTAGAACAATCCCGTCACTTTGCCGGTGTTCACATCCACATCCACCCTTCGGTAGGCCGGATCGGAACTGGTTCCGGGCATCAGGCTGATGGCGCCGCAGCAGGGGCACAGGAACTTGGCCCCGGAGAAAATTAGCACATCCTGAATCGGGAGGGTCCAACCCTTGGGTGTCCCCTTGACTGCCGGATCATGGGTCAGGGAGAGATGGGTTTTAACCATCATGGTTGTGTAATCATCGTACTGGGGATCGTTCTCGAGCATCTTGGCCTTGGCTTCGGCCGCAGGCGTCCAGGCCACACCGTCCGCACCGTAAACGTTCCTGGCAATCAGGTCGACCCGGTCACGCAGCTTGGTTTCAATAGGATACAGGAACTTGAACTCGGGTTCGGCTTTGCAAGCATCGATCACCGCATCGGCAAATTCCAGGGCACCGTCACCGCCGTCAGCCCAGTGTGTGGAAACAGGGGCGCTGGCGCCGGCTTCCTCGGCATATTTGCGAACCATGGCGATTTCATCTTTGGTGTCGGTGTGGAAGCAGTTGATGCAGACCACCGGGTTGATGCCGGACATCCGGATCGTATTGATGTGGTGCACCATGTTCTGAACACCTTTTTCCAGCAAGCCCAGATCTTCCTTGGCATACTCTTTGGGCAGCGGCAGACCGGCTACGACTTTGGGGCCGCCACCGTGCATCTTGAGTGCGCGAATGGTGGTTGTGAGGACCGATACATGAGGTTTCAGTCCGCTGTAACGGCATTTTACGTTCCAGAATTTTTCAAAACCGATGTCAGCACCAAAACCGGACTCTGTTATGTGGTAGTCAAAAAGCTTGAGACCGACCCGGTCGGCAATGATGGAAGACTGTCCCACGGCGATGTTGGCAAATGGGCCGGCATGGATCATACAGGGTTGATACTCTGCGGTCATCATCAGGGTCGGGTTGATGGTATTACGCATCCAGGCGGTCATGGCGTTGCCCACTTCCAAGTCGCCGGTGGTGACCACTTTGCCGCTCTTGTCAAAGGCCAGGGTAATGTTGTTCAGCTTTTCGCGCAGGTCGGCCAGATCGCGTACGATGGAAAGAATCGCCATGAGCTCTGAGCTCACTGCGATCCCGAATTTGGACTGCATGACAAAGCCGTCGAATCTGCCGCCCAGACCGATGACGATATTTCGCAGAGACTGGGCGCAAAAGTCCATGATCCAGCCCATCTCAACCCGGGTGGGATCGACGTCAATCCTCGGCATGCGGGTGAGGCGCGCAAGCTGCTCGTCATTGTAGTTCCGTTCGTGCTGCATTCTGGAGGTCAGAGCCACCATGGCCAGGTTATGGGCGTTCATAATATCATTGATGTCACCGGTCAGACCCATGGAGAATTCAGTCATGGGGATGATCAATGAGTTCCCGCCGCCGGCCGCGGTGCCTTTAATGTTCATGGTGGGGCCGCCCGAGGGTTGCCGCAGACAACCGCCGACATTCACACCGCGTTTGCCCATACCTTCCATTAGACCACAGGAAGTGGTACTCTTGCCTTCACCCAGAGGTGTGGGGGTGATAGCGGTCACTTCAATGTACTTTCCGTCAGGTTTGTCTTTCAACCGATCAATAATCTTAAGGAAATCCAGCTTGCATAATCTTCCCATGGGCAGGATCTCGTCCTTTTCCAGAGCCAGTTTT
>JASFLX010000066.1:0-12319 GCA_050117895.1 Desulfobacterales bacterium
AAAGCTCCAAAATTGAAATCCCTATTACTCCTATTTAAACATAAAAAAACCTTAGAGAACAAATCATGTTTAAACAAGGTTATTAAAACGAAAATAAATGCTGCAAGGATCATACCAATAGAAGATACGCTTTTTGATACCACTATTTTTTGAAATAATCTGACACAATCCTAAGTTTACCATACTTTGTCCGGAGTACTCAAAAAAATTAACACCATTGAACCTTAAAGCATCTTTTCTCCTGCCAAATGTCTCATGATACACTTATGTTTCACGCCTAAATTATGAGACGTTTTTTTAATTCCATTCCGTGCTTTTCCTTCCCGGATCATCTCATGTGAAATATAAAATCTTAATCAAGTTGTATTACTGATCCGGGTTATGCCTATAAACTGCATAAATTATATTTGAAATCGGTTTGGCCTTCCGGAGTGTAAATTTTATCCAATTCGTATTGTTATCAAAAGGTTGTGGTAACATTCCGCGGATTTGTTTTCCATGATTTTCCTCACCGGCATGCTCGACGTTTGCAGAAGGGTTGTACTTGTTTTAAAAAAATTATCTTTTTGGACGTTAATATGGGATTTTAATTTTATTTGATAAATTTTGGCATGATTTTTGATTAAAATTATATAGTATTTTAAAAGGAAATAAGAAGTTTATTTAAATCCAAAGAACGAAAATACAGAATCACAAAATCAAGGATTACTTTTCTAAAATTAATTTGTGTATTAATTTAAGGTTAATCTAACCAAAAAGACAGAAACGGAGGTGTAAAATGGAAGCATGTCAACCGATTTTAAACACGGGCCTCCGGGGTTTTAAAGTCGCAACAACCAGGATCAGCGATGTTGACGGTACTGTCGGCAGATTGATTTACAGGGGGTATCTTGTCCAGGATCTGGCCGGAAAAGTAACTTTTGAAGAGGTTGCTTATCTTCTTCTTTTTGAAAGACTGCCTCAAAAAGAAGAACTTGAAAACTTCAAGAAACAGCTTGCCGGAGAGAGAGGGATCCCGCCCGAGATGATTGCAGCCTTAGAAACAAGGCCTAAAGACGCTCTTCCCATGGATATTCTCCAGTCGGCGGTTTCGATGTTGGCGAACCATGACCCTGATACCAAAGAGTATTCTCCTGAAGCCACACTTCGCATGGCCGTAAAGCTCATCGCAAAATTCCCAACCATTGTTGCCGCGTGGGACCGCATCCGGAACAATAAAAAACCTATAGATCCAAATCCGGACTTGAGTCATGCAGCCAACTTTCTTTACATGATCAACGGAACAGTTCCTGATGATGAGTTGGCCGGATTTTTTGATACTTGCCTGGTTCTGCATGCAGAACATTCTTTTAATGCTTCAACATTTTCGGCCAGACAGGTCGCATCAACAAGAGCTCATATGTACGCTGCTATTGCTGCTGGCGTAGGGTCTTTATCCGGAGAATTGCATGGCGGTGCAAATACACGGGTCATGGAAATGCTTCTCGATATCGTCACTGTTGACAGGGTCGAATCGTATGTAAACAATTTGCTCGATACCGGCGGAAAAATCATGGGTATGGGCCATGCGGTTTATAAAACCGATGACCCCAGGGCACATATCCTTGCCCCCATGTCCAAGAAAATGGGAGAACGTACCGGGGAGCCCAAATGGTACGAAATGTCTAAAGTTCTTGAAAAAAAAGGCAAGGAAGCCTTTAGACAAAGAAAGGGAAGAGACATTTTCGTGAATGTGGATTTCTACAGCGCATCTCTTTATTATTACATGGGGATACCGGTAGATCTCTTTACCCCGTTATTTGCCATGGCCAGAATCTCCGGCTGGTCTGCTCATGTTCTCGAAGAGCAGTTTGGAGGTGCTGCTTCCAAACCGGTGCTTTACCGTCCCGATTCCGAATACATCGGTGACTACTGCGGCCCGGATCAGTGCACTTTTGTAGCCATGGAAGCAAGATGATTTATAACTTGAATCTTGCATGTGGAAGTCTCCGACCAAGGTGTTGTTGCGCCCAAAAATTTTCCTGTGATGTGATATAGAATAATCCTTCAATACTTTTCAGAAATTAAAGTAATTATAAGTGGAAAGGAGGGCCTGTGAAAAAGTGGCAATGTACGGTGTGCGGTTATATTCATGAAGGAGATGAACCACCCGAAGAGTGTCCTGTGTGCGGAGCTGATCGAAGCAAATTTATTGAATTCGTTTCCGAAGAACCGGCGAAAACGGAAATAGATCAGCCGGAACCTGAAGCCAAAAAGCCGGAGCCAAAACCTGAATCACCGGTGTTTCACCCCAAATTAAACCCGATTCTTGATTTGATGGTAAAGCATCATGTCCATCCGATTTCGGTACACATCCCCAATGGAGTACTTCCGGTTTCTGTTATATTTATTGTCTTAGCTGCATTATTTAATCTCAGCGGTTTAAGCCAGGCCGCTTTTTACAATATGATATTCGTTGTTCTTACCCTGCCGCTGGTTCTTTTTTCGGGGTATATCGTGTGGCAAAAAAAATACAGCGGCCAGATGACTCGGTTGATTAAAATTAAGATACTTAGCGCTGCCGTGGTTTCATTAACGGCGGTCATTTTGGTTATTTGGTCTTTCATTGATCCCCAGGCTCCAACTTCATCCACGAGATGGTTATTTCTTCTGATTAACTTGGTCATGCTTACGGCGGCCGGCATTGCGGGGTTTATTGGGGGAAAATTTGTTTTTAAAGACTAAATAGTGCCCGAACGAAAACTTGGATTTTTCGTTAAGGCACTAAATAAAAAGAGAGAGTATAATGGATCAAAAAGAAGATATTCAGATGGAGCAGGTTCAGAGAGAACTTGCCGAACTATTTCAGGCCGTTCATGTTGAAATTCCTGTGTTTTTATTTGCCCAGCCCGGTAAAAATGATATTTTCAGCGATGCCGCCAGACAGGCGTTACGTTTTTTTCGCCAGCTCACCGATAAAATTGTATTGCGCGAATACAATTTGGTCCACGAAACAGCCCAAAAATGGGAAGTTAAAGATTCGCCCACGCTGGTTTTCGATCCGGACCGCTATAACATCCGCTGGCTGGGAGCTCCTTTGGGTGAAGAGGGACGTATTTTCCTGGAAGCGCTTATTCTTATCGGGTCTCAGAAAAGCAACCTTAATGAACAATCCTTACAAGTAATAAAGAAGATTGATCAACCCAGACATATTAAGGTGTTTGTTAGTGCCAGCTGCCCGTATTGCCCGCAGCAGGCACTGAACGCCCTGAAAGCAGCGGTGGAAAAACCTGATTTGATTTCTCTTGAGATCATAGACATTCAGGCGAATCCGGAACTCGCCACTCAATATTCGGCGCACTCTGTTCCTCAGACCTATGCCAATGATATCCTGATTGCCCAGGGCGCCCAGCCGGAAGAGCTGTTTATGCTCTCTCTAAGTACAATGGAAGAACAGACGGTTTTCATTCCTGAAAGCGAGGAACAGAAAGTTGAAACGGATCTGGTTATCGTGGGTGGAGGTCCTGCCGGGCTGAGTGCCGGTATATATGCATCGCGTAGCGGTCTGAAAACGGTGGTGGTGGAAAAAGGCGTTCTCGGAGGCCAAGTGGCAACAACTCCCATTGTCGAAAATTATCCCGGTTTCAAACAGGTGGGGGGGAAGACGCTTGTGGACATCATGGTTACGCATGCATTGGAGTATGTGCAGATCTTTCCCGGCGAAGAAGTTATGGGAATTGAACCCGGAAAGCCCATCATCGTTCAAACCAGCAGACGAAGATTTAATACCCAGGCAGTGCTGATTGCAACCGGAGCCACCCACAGAAATCTTGGCGTGCCTGGTGAATCGCGTCTGTCCGGACATGGTGTGAGTTACTGCAGCACCTGTGACGGGCCGCTTTTCAAAAACAAAAAGGTGATTATTGTCGGCGGCGGAAATAGCGCTGTTACCGAAGCGCTTCATATGCATCATATCGGTGTTTATGTAACCTTGGTTCATAGAAGAGACAACTTAAGAGCTCAGGACGTTTTAATTAATAACCTCATTCAAAACAACATACCGATTTTATTCAATACAGAAGTCAAAGAGATCAAGGGAAAACATAATGTAGAAGAAGTTCTGCTTTACAATAATAAAACTGAAGAACTCTCTACCTTGCCCGTAAGCGGCGTCTTTATTGCCATAGGCTACGATCCCGCCATCGGCCTGGCACAAGAAGTAGGACTTGAGCTGACTGAGGAAGGTTATATCAAGCATGATCAATACAGAACCAATATCCCGGGAATTTATACTTCCGGAGATGTGGCCGGAGGATACAAGCAAATCGTAACCGCCGCCGGTCACGGCGCCGAGGCGGCGCTAACCATATTTGAAGATCTGATAAATCCATATTGGACCTAAATCTTACATAAAGAGTTTTTAAGAGGGAGGTATAATAAATTCAGTGTTTGCTGAATTTAGGTTTAAAATTAAAAAAATCAGTTAACTAAAATTAGAAAGGAGAAGATTAATGAGTCAAACAGAACAAAATTTATTGGAAGCATTTGCAGGAGAATCACAGGCCAACCGTAAATATCTGGCATTTGCCAAAAAGGCGGATCAGGAAGGATATCCTCAGGTGGGAAAACTCTTCAGGGCGGCTGCAGAGGCCGAAACCGTTCATGCACATGCTCATTTGAGGGCGCTCAAGGCCGTTAAAACGACCGCTGAGAACCTTAAAGAGGCCATTGAGGGCGAAACCCATGAATTTGAAAGTATGTACCCGCCCATGATCGAAGCGGCAAAATCAGAGGGTAATAAAGCGGCTGAGCGCACTTTCACATATGCCAATACGGTTGAGAAGGTGCATGCCGACCTTTACCAAAAAGCGCTGGACAATCTGGATAATCCGGAAGAAGTGGAATGTTATTATGTGTGTTCCGTTTGCGGCTATACCTGTGAAAATGAGCCGCCTGAAGCCTGCCCGGTTTGCAATGCCAATATCAAAGCTTTTTCCAAGGTTGAATAAGAGGTGGTCATATGAAATGTCCAGTTTGCGGGTGTATTAAATTTTATGTGAAAGATCCGGATGATGAGTATGAAACCTATGAGTTTGAATGCCCGGATGGGATGATTTGCTTTGATTCGGATGTCAGTGATTCTGAAATTCCTGAAATAGGCAAAGAGACCGAAACGTATTGTAATAAGTGTGCCTGGCACGACAAATTTAAAAAATTATCGAAGAAAGGAGATTAAAAATGAAAAAGGTGATTGTTGGGTATTACAGTAGAACAGGAAATACGGCAAAGATGGCGGAATATATTGCAGAAGGAATCCGAATAACAGGAAATAGTGCTGACCTGAAAAAAATTTCTGAAATAAAAAGTGAAAAAGATCTGGAAGGATACGATGGATTTATTTTCGGCTGTCCAACCTATCATAGAGATATCACCGCCGGCATGAAAACATTTCTATTCGTGGCTGAGAAGGCAAATTTGGTAGGGAAAATGGGAGGGGCTTTCGGTTCCTATACACATAGTGGAGAATCTGCGAATATGATCTATGATACCATGCTTCATGTTTTCAAAATGGACATGGTCGATTTGGGTGCATTAGATCTTAAAGAACAGGTTCTTGAAACAGATGAAGGGTTGCGCGCCTGTCAGGATTACGGAAAAGCTATTGGTGAGAAATTTAATTAGTTTCCATCCGGAAATTGCCCTTTTCCGCTTTTAAATCGTGTCTGGACGAAAAATCGAATTTTTTTTAAGATCAATCCTCTGGCCTGTAATGTCTAAGACCCGGAGGGAAAGACGAAAATTTTGCCTACCCCGGAAAAATAGGATTCGCCACGTTAAATAGATATTGCCCCGGTTGAATAGACTGTGCATTTCACGGGGTAGGCGCTGATATTGGCAAAAACAACCGTTCTCGTTCAGGCACCAAATACTTTTTTTAGAGAGCAAAAGGAGAAGAAAATGAAAGTAAAGGTCACAGAAAATTGTATGGGAGACAGACGCTGCAATGACTTATGTCCCGAGGTTTTTGAATACGATGAAGATGAACTGAAATCTATGGTCAAGTTTGATGTCATTCCTGGAGAATACCAAGCGTTGGTGAGGCAGGCTGCGGATGAATGCGGAGCCCAAGCCATTATAATAGAAGATGATTGATCCATTGAAGGATTTTATAGAAGTAATTACCATCAGAAAAGCATATGAAACTGAGAGCGAAAAGGCAGACGACTTGTTTTGCGACAACCTAAAACATAAGGCCCGATGATTATACTTGATTGACATGCCACATTGTAGTATTATTTTGGATTAAAAGCGAGACTTCTATAATCTCACGATAAAAAAGTATATTCTAATAATAATAATCCAGGAGATTTATCATGGAAGAACTATCCATTCTTATTGGTGGAAAAGCGGGTGATGGTATAAGGCAAGCCGGTCAGACACTTGCCAGACTTTTGAATAGACTTGGCTATCGTATTTTTTTCTACGATGACTATCCCTCGCTTATTCGTGGCGGGCACAATTTTTCAATCATAAGGGCCTCAAAAAAGAAAATTCTGGCTCACAAGGAAAAAGTGGATCTCATCGTAGCATTAAACCAGGATGCGGTGGAAAAACACCAACATCGCCTGAACTCCGGTGGAGTGATTCTCTATGATTCCAAAAAAGTGGAGGCTCAAGGCGTCGGCGTTGACTTTATAGGTCTGGTCAAAGAGTTGGGAGGAGTGCCCATTATGAGAAACACGGCCGCTCTCGGGGCGCTGGCCAAAGTGTTGAATATTGAGTGGCCGATATTGGAAGGGGTTATAACAGATACTATAGAAAAAGAGGTCGATTTGAATCTTAAGATTGCTCAGGCATCGTATCATCAGGTAGAAAAAGCCTGGTTATCCGTTCCCAATCTGAATCAAAAAATGCTTCCATTGGTATCCGGCAACGAGGCCATTGCTCTGGGTGCGGTACAGGCCGGACTCAATATGTATATCGCATACCCCATGACCCCTGCATCTGCCATTCTTCACTACCTGGCGGAACATGAAGATGATCTGGGTGTGGTCACCATACACCCCGAAAGCGAGATTGGAGTTGCCCTTATGGCTTTGGGAGCCGCTTATGCCGGCGCCAAGACCATGGTCGGCACTTCGGGTGGTGGCTTTGCTCTGATGACCGAAGCACTGAGTCTATCCGGCCAGGGTGAGTTCCCCATTGTTTTTATCGTATCTCAAAGACCCGGCCCGGGTACGGGAGTGCCCACTTACACCATGCAGGGCGACCTTTCTTTTGTCATCCATTCCGGTCATGGGGAGTTTGCAAAACTTGTTTTGGCTCCAGGAGATGCTGAGGAGGCCTTTTATCTGACCGGCCTGGCCATGAACCTTGCCTGGAAGTTTCAGATTCCTTGTTTTGTCCTTTCCGATAAACACCTTAGCGAGAGCATATTCAGCTTTGACGCGGATCCGGATAAGATCAAACCCGAAGATCCGCTGCTTTGGGATGGTCAAGGGGAATATAAACGATATCTGGATACTCAAAACGGCATTTCCCCTCTGACCTTTCCGGGAAATCCGGCGGCCGTTGTTAAAGCAACCTCTTACGAGCATGATGAATATGGCATAACCACTGAAGAATCCGAGCGAATTGCCAAGATGCAGCAAAAACGTTTACGCAAAAAAAAGACCATGGAAGATGAACTTGCCCGCTATGAACAAGTAAAGGTTTATGGTGATCCTGAATCAAAGACGGTTCTCCTGTGTTGGGGCTCCACCAAAGGGGCGTGTATAGAAGTGGCCGAAGAATTAGGGCTTAAAGTGGTTCAGCCTCTGATGCTTGAGCCATTACCCATAACACCTTTAAGAGAAATTTTGTCCGATGCGGATAAAATCATTGATGTAGAGGTGAATGCGACCGGCCAATTGGCAAAACTCCTTTCAGCTCATGGTATCTGTATTGACGATATGATTTTGCGTTTCGATGCTCGTCCTTTTACAGTAGATGTTCTGTTAGAAAAGGTAAAGGAGGTGCTCTCGTGACAACAGTAAAAGAATTAGGAACCTATGCCCAAAACACATGGTGCCCGGGTTGTGGTAATTTTGGCATTTTGAATTCTATCAGAAAGGTCTTGGTCGATCTTGAAGAAGAAGGTCTTGACCTTAACAAGCTGGTTATGGCATCCGGGATAGGGTGTCATGCAAAGATAGTCGACTATATTAAAGTGAATAGCTTTTACTCCATTCATGGGCGAGTCCCTCCTCCAATTACCGGGATCAAGCTGGCCAATCCGGATTTGACTGTGATTGGCCACGCCGGTGACGGAGATGCTTATGGCGAAGGTATCGAACATCTTATCTTTAGTGCCAAAAGAAATATTGATATGACTTTTATCGTCCATAATAACCGAGTGTATGGACTCACAACCGGTCAGTTTACTCCGACCAGCCCCGCAGGCTTTAAAGGGCGATCAACCCCCGGGGGAAGCCCTGAAGAACCCTTGAATCCCATTGATCTGATGCTTTCTTCCGGAGCTACATTTGTGGCCAGGGGCTTTTCGGGCAAACCAAAGCATCTTCAATTATTGATGAAAGCCGCCGTCAAACACCAGGGTTTTGCCTTTATTGATGTGCTTCAACCCTGTTTCACCTTTTTTAATACGTATGATTTTTACAACAAAAGGGTCTACGATCTCACAGACGAGGCGCATGATGCTTCCGATAGAGAAACCGCTGTTGTCAGGGCCCGAGAATGGAGCTACGGAGAAGGTGAGCGCATTCCCATCGGCATCTTTTATCAGGTATCGAGACCCACATACGACGAAAAGCTATTGGCGGGAAGAGTTCCGGTGAACTTAAAACCAGGGAATATAACATCGGTACTTGAGAAACACATTTAAATACGAGTTTAGCAATATTTTACTCAATCTGCACCTAGTTATTATTTTGGGTGATGGAGGGTAGCATGTTACTTAAGGGGAAAAAAGTCATTATTTTAGTAGAAGAAATGTTCAACGTCTATGAATTCTGGTATCCTTACTATAGATTAAAGGAGGAAGGTGTGGATGTTACGGTGGTTGGCTCCGGTAGCGCAGATGTTTATACCGGCAAACCGGCGACACAGGCCAAAGTGGATGCCAGCGCCGACCAGGTATCTCCTGAAAACTTCGATGGGATTATTATTCCCGGTGGTTACGCACCGGACATGATGCGCCGTTATCCTGCCATGGTCGATTTAGTTAAAAATTTATTTCATGACGATAAGACGGTTGCCGCCATCTGTCATGCCGGATGGATGCTGGTTTCCGCAGGGATTTTGCCTGGAAAGAAGGTCACTTCTTTTTTTGCAATAAAAGACGATTTAATTAATGCCGGAGCCGAATGGGTGGATCAGGAAGTGGTTGTGGACGGAAAACTGGTAACAAGCAGGACGCCGGATGATCTTCCGGTATTTATGAAAGCCGTGATTAATTTACTACAATAGAGAGACCCTTTAAAACATCCCTTCTTGCCTGCCCTGTCTCGTACCTCCAGCAGATGGTACCAGGGTAGCTCCGGGAGTATAATTTGACATCAAGGATTCGAAGTCCCGCCAACGGCGGGACGACTTTGCCCTCAAGTGCACCGGTAAACAGGATGTGGTAGTCAAAACATCCGGTTACAGATCGATCCATATATCGGCTTCATTGCCGCAATGACTGCAAACCGAGTGCCCCTTGGTTTGTTTCTTAATTGTTTTCGAACCCGGTTTTGATTCGACCTGAGAGATTTCTTCTTCGGGCTCCAAAGAGCACGTAATTTCCATTTCGGCTTCGTTGCCGCAATTTTTACAGGTACAGACTTGTTTAAACTTTTTTTCTGCCATACCTCTGTTCCTTTATCACTGGCCCACGCTCACCAGCGGTTTAACTGTTTTGATTATCATCGACCGGTATTTCAAAGGTGGTTGTTAAAATGTTGCTTTCACGTACAGGGTTTAACATCATATGGTATATAAAGATATAGACGTTTTTCTGATAGAAGAGGGTATGTCATATCCGATGCCTTCCGTATAATCTAACCTGCTTGAGACACCGCTTTCTTCCGTCACCATCTGTAAGTCCTGAATGGCATTAAGTAATTGACAATCTTTGGCACAATCTTTTTTCGGTAAATCTCTCCTGGGACAGTTTTTACAGGGCGAAGAAATCATAACTCCTCCTTTAAACCTTTATTTTAGGGTATATTTTTTATTTCTTCCAAAAGCTCATCCATATCAAAAGGTTTGTCGATAAATCCGTTACAACGATGGTGCATGGCCTCAATCACAAGATCTTTATCGCCGTATGCCGTCATTATGATTACCGGTATGGTTTTATTGTTTTCACGAATTTTTTGCAGAAGCTCTATGCCGTTCATTTCCGGCATGGCATAATCCGTTAAAATAATATCAATGTGATTGTAATTGATAAGATGATCCAGAGCTTCTTTGCCGCTGATTGCTTCAATAACCTGGTAACCCTTTGTTCTTAATCCCCTTTTCAGTGTTTTAAGCTGTACTCTTTTGTCATCAACAATAAGGATGGTTTTCATGTCTTGTCTTTCCTTGCAAAATGAATATACAATCCTTTAGAGACCTTTGAAAAAGGTCTCCTTTAATTGCTATATGCACATATCCTTTTTTGCAAATTGGGATGATCGTTAATAAATCTGTAAAGGGTTGCCCGTCCTACATTAAGAAGCCTGGCAGCTTTTGCCTTGTTGCCGCCAGTTTTTTTTATGGCGGACTCGACTTGTACTCTGTCCAGTTTTCGTAAAGGCCCTCGTGTGGTTTGAAAAAGGCGGTTGTCATTAATCTCCATGGGGAGATCATAAGGAGTTATCTTATCCCCCTTGCTTTTGACAAAAGCAAACTGAATGGCATTCTGAAGCTCTCGGACATTGCCGGACCATTTATATTCGGTGAGCAACATCATGGCGCTATCTGAGACAACAACAGAGTCCCGGTTATACTGTCCGGCGGCCTGTTTTAAAAAATGATCAACCAGAAGCGGGATATCGCTTTTTCGCTCACGAAGTGGGGGAAGTGCAATGGGTACAACGTTAATCCTGTAATACAGGTCATCCCGAAATCTGTTTGCTTTCATCTCTTCTTTAAGGTCCTTATTGGTTGCGCTAATAACCCTTACATTAATTCGGACCGTTTTTTCTCCGCCCACCTTTTCAAATTTTCCATCCTGAAGAAAACGCAAGAGTTTTGCCTGCATATGCTTTGAAAGTTCAGCAACCTCATCCAAAAAAATTGTGCCGCCGTCCGCCAGTTCAAATCTTCCTTTTTTGTCACGGATGGCGCCGGAGAAAGAGCCTTTCACATGTCCGAACAGTTCGCTTTCAACAAGCCCTTCCGGCATGGCTCCGCAATTGATCGGTACAAAAGGACCATTTCTGCGGAGGCCTGACTTATGGATGGCTTCGGCGACCAGTTCCTTTCCCGTGCCGGTTTCGCCGAAAATATTAACAGGATAATCGTATTCGGCGACATTGATGATCTGCTGAAAAACCTCGATCATTTTTCTGTCATCACCGATAATTCTTGAAAAATGACACGATTTTTTATCTTCTGTTTTACGGTTGCCTGAATCTGAAATATCCCTGAATGATATAATTTCTCCAGTCGTTTGATTGTTAGCATTCTTTTTTAAGACTCCGGCTTTGGAATCTTGAGGATTAAAAAGCAGCTCAGAAGGCAAGATATCAGCACCACAGGATCGTCTGCTCTTATGTTGATTATAAACTTTGTTTGCATGATCCATGGTAAATCCCCTTATATTTTTTTGATCGGCAATTCCATTTATCGGTAATAGATTCGCTCGGAAGTTAATACGCTGGATAATGTCTTTGAAACGGAACGTTATTCTGGTAATTGCTATAGTTGGTTTATCGGGACGACTTTTTTATAAAGCATTAAGCATGCCAACAGGGAAGAATGACGGGAGAAGGGTGATAAACTCTGAATAATCAACAGGATGGAGCGGCAAAATTCCCACAGAAAATATATCCGCCCGGGATATAACCAGGTCGTTAAGATATGCAGAAATTGCATACCCAAATACAATATCTCCGGTATAATCAAATGATTATTATAAAACTATGCAAAAATTGATGACCTATATTTGAGTGAGCCCTTACTTCACACCATAGATCTTGAGTTTTTTTCTGAGGGTATTCAGCGCAATGTCAAGCAGTCTTGCGGTCTGGGACTTGTTTTTTCCGGTTTGATTATAAACGTCGAGGATATAGGACTTTTCCATTTGTGCAAGGGAAACTACCGGCGTTGTTCCCGGCTGATGTTTCGGTTTTGTCTTTTTCTTTTGCTT
>JASFLX010000067.1:0-12244 GCA_050117895.1 Desulfobacterales bacterium
ACAAACCGTGGCTCCGAAGCTTTTTTCAGGTGTCAGGTGTCAGGTGTCAGGGTTAGGATTAAGGGGGAAACGAGGTGACCAACGTATGTTGAATGGATTAGAGAAAACATGGTGACGGAAGGTCCCAGAGCGAGAACGCCGCTGGCAGTTAGCTGAGGAAACGGCAGTATATGGCGTAAAAAATGAATCGTTCCCTCAGGACTGGCCCATTACTACTGAACATATTTCCTGAAACCTGACACCTGACACCTGAAACCTGGAACCAAATAGCCATAGCAATCTTAGCAAACAACAGTCTTGATTTACACCCCCCGATCGGTTGCGTGTTTCCCACAGTTCAGGTTAAACGTATAAAATTTAGGTACAGCGCAGCGACGGCGTGTTTCTCTTGGAAACCGACTGACTGTTTGAAGGGCTTTAGCAAGTGTTAGCCTGAGCCGAATGAAATGATGCCCCAGAAATTCAATAGGATAATTAAGCAACGAATGATTCTTAACAAATCTGGAGCGGCTCGGGCTTACGGATGCTTAAGCACAAGTTTCAGTCGGTTGGAAAGAGATATACGCCGTCGTGGAGCGTTCTAACCATATTGGGATTCAAAGCCCTTTGCCCTGCCCCGCAGCCCCTTTTCGCTTGACTCAAAAACTTGAATCTCCTAAAGTTTCTATGAATCTTGAGTTTCTTACCCAAGAAAGAACCTTACACTTTGAGACCTTTGAAAAATGTTCAATTTTGCATGCCCAGTTAAATCCGTATGTTATATTTAACCGGGGTTCAAGGCCAAGGCAATTCTGCAGGATAGCAGAATTGGACAGCTGTCAAGCTGCCCGCAAGGGCGAGGGGCATGGACGCCCCGAGTCAACGCGAAAATTTTAACCACAGGAATACATTTAGTATTTTGAGGGTTAAAATTTGAGTCTGACGCAGGAATTGGGCAAAAGGGAGCGTTTTGCAAAGGTCTCACTTTGAGACAGCACTATGACCATAAGACGAGTCCTCATTTTCGCACCCATGCTTTTAATCCTTGTTTTGCTCCAGTCATATTTCTGGGTGCCCACCTATGATGAGCAGACCAAGGGAAATCCCCAACGTCTCAATGAGTATATTACCGGATCCATTGGTGATGCCAGTCTCCTGAATCCGATTCTTACGGCGGATTCGGCCAGCAGCAGCATCGAAAACATGGTATTTGAGGGTCTCATCGACAGAGATGAAGAGTTACGGTTCAGAGGTCGCCTGGCAACATCATGGGAGGTGTTCGAGGAAGCCTATTTTTATGTTAACCCATCCGCCGACGTACCTTTATTGGATAAGGCAGATTCGGAAACCCTGGTCGATTTTATCAAAACAGCCAAACAAAAGAATCCAACAAAAAATAAAGCGCTCAAAGATTCTCTGGGATGCATCACGGACATTTCTGTTCTTCCGTCTAAAACATCGTGGGTTACGAAACCGTTCAAAGATCCAACCACTGGAAAACAAAAAAATATTAACATCCGTATCCGAGCGCCTGCCCGGATAAAACTGGTTCTTAATCGGGTAGACCCGGATTTTTTCCAAAACCTTTCCCTGCTGTTGGGTAAAAATTACTTTGAATCCTTTAACGGCAAAACGTATCTGATGTCTGATTCCGAAATGGAAAAGGTTAAATTAGAATCATATGCCGGTGAGCTGTTACCGGTTATCGAGCACAATCCGGTTCTTTTGTTTCACTTAAGGCCCGGGGTAAGGTTTCATGACGGCCATCACTTTGATGCCTATGATGTCAAATTTACCTATGAATCCATCATGAATCCGAAAAATCTTTCCCCTCGTATTGCCGATTATGAGCCGGTGAAATCCGTAACGGTTATAAATCCGTTGACCGTAAAAATCGTTTACAAGCGACTCTATTCTCCTGCCATGGGAACCTGGGGAATGGGCATTCTCCCTGAGCATTTGCTCAATCATAACGCCCTTAAAGAGGAAGCTCACCGTCTCGGGAAAGACTCGAACACGTTTTCCATGCGCCAGAGCCGCTTCAACCGGCATCCCGTCGGATGCGGACCGTTCCGGTTTCAGGAATGGAAATCGGATCAATACATTATTTTGAATCGTTTTGACGACTACTGGGAGGGACCGCCCAACTATAATAAATATGTCTTTCGTGTAATACCGGATCGGCTGACTCAGGAGATGGAATTTTATGCCGGCACCATCGACGGCTACGATGTTCAACCCCACCAGGTCAAGCGACTGGAAAAAGACCAACGGTTCCAGAGTTTTTCCGGCACGGCTTTTGGCTACACCTATATCGGCTACAACATCCGGCGCAAGCCCTTTGATGATCCCAGAGTACGAAGGGCGCTGGGTATGGCTATTGATGTGGACAAGATTATCGACTATGTGCTTTACGGCCAGGGAGAGCGAATCACCGGTCCTTTTGTCAAACAGACCGATTATTATAACCAGGCTATCGAACCGGTTCCTTACGATCCCCAGGGAGCGTTAACCCTGTTGGCGGCGGCCGGCTGGAAACCCGACAAACAGGGATGGCTGACAAAAAACGGCAGTAAATTTCAATTTACCCTCATTACCAACAACGGCAATGACCTCCGTAAAGCTATACTGGCCATTGCCCAGGACGCATGGAAGCAGATCGGAATTGATGTGCATACGGATCTTTTGGAATGGTCGGTTTTTATCCAAGAACGCGTGAACAAGGCGGATTTTGATGCCCTGATCCTGGGCTGGCAAATGGGAATAGACCCGGATCTATATCAGATATGGCATTCAAGCCAGACAAATCCGTATCAACTCAATTTTGTCAGTTTCAAAGACACCGAAGCCGACGATCTCATTATAAAGATCAGGCAGGAATATGATCACAACCGGCAGGTGCGATACTGCCACAGTCTTCATGAAATTATTGCAAAAGAACAGCCGTACACCTTTCTTTATGTGGGGAAATGGACGGCCGTTTTAGACAAACGTATCGTGATAAAGACCATCGATGACGCCGGAAACATACGCTATGAAAAGATAAAACCAACGAAAACCGGAAATTATAGTTTTTATTTTAACAAATGGATAAAGCTTCCAAAGGCCCCCGGCTTTATGCTTGAGGGATAGACCATGATATCATTTATCGGACGCAGTGTTATTCAGAAGATCATTACTCTGTTTTTCGTCTCCATCGTATCTTTTTTAATTATTCATATTGCGCCCGGCAAGCCGAGCCAGGTGGATCCCATGAATCCCAAGTTCACTCCTGAAGTCGTGGAACGATTTCAAAAAGAGTTTCATCTGGATAAGCCGCTTCATGTTCAGTATCTCTATTTTTACAGGGATCTTTTTACCGGAGAAACCGTATCCTGGAAGGACAATCAATCGGTCCTTAAAAAAATATGGGAACGATTCTTAAACAGTCTGCCCCTGTTTATTGTGGGTACGATTATTACCTGGACCCTTTCTTTTCCCATCGGCATCCGATCGGCCATTTTCAGGGGCCAATTCTATGATCGGAGTGCCACATTTTTATCGTATCTTCTGATTTCCATTCCCGGTTTCTTTTTTGCTTATGTCCTGATTATTTTCGTAGTGAACCAATTCCATGTTCCGGTCATCGGCATGGAAACTTTCGGAATCGGAGACGGTGCTTCCCTGCCACACATATTCATGGACAGGATCTGGCATCTGCTCCTCCCTTCCGTGCTGGGCGCTACCGGAGGAATTGCTGTCCTTTCCCGGTATGTACGTAGTCAGATGCTCGAAGTGGAAGGCCAGGATTATATTCGTACGGCCCGTGCCAAAGGACTTCCACCGGAACAGGTCCACTATAAACATGCTCTGCGAAATGCCCTGCTTCCTTTCGTCACCATGTTCGGACTTATTTTACCGGGTCTGATCGGGGGCTCGGTGATCATCGAATCCATATTTTCCTGGCCGGGGATGGGACGGATGGCCTATGAGGCGATTCTGGCCAGAGATTACCCGGTTATTCTGACCGTTAATTTTGTTTCGGCCGTACTGGTACTGGCCGGCACTTTTATTTCAGATCTTCTTTACCTCATCGTGG
The DNA here is from genome assembly GCA_050117895.1 of Desulfobacterales bacterium. Classification (GTDB taxonomy): domain Bacteria; phylum Desulfobacterota; class Desulfobacteria; order Desulfobacterales; family UBA11574; genus S5133MH16. The sequence goes on from JASFLX010000067.1 coordinate 4,058, forward strand.
ATCCAAGGATACGTCTGTAATGAACACGGAAGAAAAACAATTTAATGAAGATTTTCAATTGGAAACGCCTCTGGCTCCGAAACAGACCCGGCTGCAGGAATTCTGGCTTCTTTTCAGGCAAAACCGGCTGGCCATCCTGGGTCTCTTTATCTTCATCATTTTTTTCTGCTGCGCATTTGCGGGTCTGTTTATGACTTCCGGACCGGACCCTTTATTCGACCCTGCTATGATCCGGCTTCAAGAAAAGCTGCGTCCGCCACTGGCAAAACCTAATCTTGATTCGTTGCGTCATGAAGAAATTCCATACCTGGGATTTTATCTGATGGGAACCGACGACCTGGGACGGGATGTTTTCTCAAGAATGCTTCAGGGCGCCTGGGTTTCTCTAACCGTTGGTTTTGTGGCCGTGGGTATATCCGTACTCATCGGTATATTCATGGGCGGAATAGCCGGATATTTTGGGCAACACCATATCAGGGTCGATCATATTATAATGACGGTTGTTTTGATTTTCGGCGCTGTCTTGGTAACGGCTAATTTTATCCGTTCCGGTGCAATGCTTTTATGTCTCATTCCGGCATACCTTTTTTATTCCATACGGATCCAAAACAGATCCGGGGAAAAAACGTCGCACTTGTGGGCAAAAATTTTATCTATAAACTCTGTCACCATTGACACACTGATCATGCGACTTGTGGATATTATGCTCTGTTTTCCGAGTTTTTTTCTGATTCTGACGGTGGTAGCGCTTCTCCCTGCAAGCATATATAATATTATGATCGTCATCGGATTGACCAGTTGGATGGGAACCACGCGTTTTGTCAGGGCTGAATTTCTCTCTTTAAGAGAGCAGGATTTTGTGGCGGCCGTAAAGACGCTGGGCGCCGGAAATTTCAGGATCATTTTTCGCCACATGATGCCCAATGCCATTGCGCCGGTGCTGGTCTCCGCTACCATCGGTATTGCCACGGCCATTTTAACGGAAGCGGGCCTGAGCTTTCTGGGATTCGGCGTGCCGCCTCCCCACGCCACCTGGGGAAATATCCTTTCAGACGGCAAGAATTTTATTTTTGACGCACCTTGGCTGACCTTCATACCGGGCATTGCAATTCTTATTGTGGTCCTCTCTTTTAACCTTTTCGGTGAAGGTCTCCGGGATGTATTAAACCCAAAACTCAGGGAAAGACATTGAATTGTCGATTGTTGATTTAAGATTGAAAAATGACGGATGACAACACTCTGATTTCGGTTCAGGATTTAAAAGTGTATTTTCGATCCGGCCATGACTGCGCCCGTGCCGTAGATGGTATCAGTTTCGAAATTGGGCAAGAAGAGACGGTCTGTCTTGTGGGGGAATCCGGATGTGGAAAGACGGTTTCCGCACTCAGCATACTCGGTCTCATCCCGACACCTCCCGGTGAAATAGCAGGGGGTCGAATTCTGTTTCAAGGCAAAAACCTGCTGGAATTCGACGAAGAAGATATGCAGAAAATTCGCGGAAATCGTATTGCCATGGTATTCCAGGAACCGCTGACATCGCTAAATCCTGTTTTTACTATAGAAGATCAGATCGGCGAGGCCGTCAGAATTCATAAAAACATAGGGGCCGGGGAACTACGTGACCGTTGTATTCAGCTATTGAAAGATGTGGGTATCCCCTCACCGGTTCAGCGACTTAAAGATTATCCCCACCAGCTCAGCGGCGGGCAAAGACAACGGGTCATGATTGCCATGGCTTTAGCATGTGATCCGGATCTGATTATCGCCGACGAACCCACCACCGCTCTTGATGTGACCGTACAGGCTCAAATTTTACAGCTGCTTAAATCCATTCAAAACACCCGATCCATGTCCGTACTATACATCACCCATGATCTCGGCGTCGTGGCGAATATTGCCGATCAGGTTTATGTCATGTATTCCGGCATCGTCACGGAACAGGGGAATACGGCTCAGATCTTCCATCATGCCCGTCATCCCTATACGCAGGGGCTTCTCGCATCACTTCCCAGCCGATCAAAACGGGGAAAACGGCTTTTCAGCATCCCAGGCACGGTGCCGAACCCGGCCCACAAACCTTCGGGCTGTCCTTTTCATCCCAGATGTCCTCATGCCATCCCAATCTGTGGCAAGGAATATCCAAAGATGTGTGATTACGGCCAGTCACACCTGGCCCGCTGCCCCGTGCTGTTTAACAGTGCAAAGGGGTACAACTAAATGAAGTCCAAAAGTAAAAACGAACAGATGATCCTGCGCGTACAAAACCTGAAAAAATATTTCCCCATACGCAGAGGCTTTTTTCAGAAAGTCGCCGGATGGGTTAAAGCCGTTGATGACGTGAGCTTTGAAATCGAACATGGAAAAACCCTGGGGCTGGTGGGAGAAAGCGGCTGCGGAAAAACAACCGTGGCCAGACTCATTTTGAAACTTTTGGAGCCGGATCACGGTAAAATCATCTTTCGAGGGACTGATATCGGCAAATTAACGGAAAAAGATATGAAACCCCTTCGAAAAGAGATTCAAATCGTTTTTCAGGACCCGTTCGGATCATTGAATCCCCGGATGACCACCGGCTTGTCCATTGAGGAAGGGCTGCGGATTCTGGGTATTAAAAGGGGCGAAAGGCGAAAAGAGCGCCTTGAAACACTTCTCCAAATGGTGGGCATGTCTCCGGACAGCGCGGATCGATATCCCCATGAATTCAGCGGGGGACAGCGCCAGCGCATTTGCATCGCACGTGCCCTGAGCGTAGATCCCTCACTGGTTGTATGTGATGAACCGATCTCGGCTCTGGATGTGTCCATACAGGCTCAGATCATAAATCTTCTAAAAGATCTTCAGGATCGCCTGGGATTAAGCTATCTTTTCATCTCTCACGATCTCAATGTGGTGAGTTATCTGTGCAGTACGATTTCTGTCATGTACAAGGGGCAGATCATGGAGTCCGCACCCGCGGAGGAACTTTTTGAAAACCCCTGTCACCCCTATACCCTGTCACTCCTTTCGTCAATTCCCGATCCCGAACCGGGGTTAAGTCGAAAAATAGAACTCTTGGAACCGGATCTTTCTGATTCTATGACCACATCCAAGGGATGCCGTTTCCAGGGAAGGTGTCCCGTGGAGGAACCCCGTTGTCTGGAAGAAAAAATCGGCTTTGAAAAAGTCGGAAAAAAACATTTTGTAAGATGCTGGAAGGCTTCAAAAGAATAAAAGATGAACGTCGAACATCGAACATCGAAATTGAACATCGAATAATGTATTCTACCATTTATAATAAAGACAAAGCGAAGCGCTTTCCATATTCGACGTTCGACGTTGAACGTTCGATGTTCGATGTTCAAATTGTTGTATCTGAAATTACGACTTAAACTTTATAACATATAGAAAGTATAGAATATAATAGGAGATCTCAAATGTTGCAAGGAGGTTGTTAAGATGGAACCTGTATTGTTGGATACAGACGGTCACGTTGCGTGGCTGACATTAAACCGGCCTGAGAAACGTAATGCACTTTCTTTGGAATTGATGAAAAATATGCTGGATAAGCTTAAGATTATTGAACAGGATCAGGATATTCGTGTGGTGGTCATCCGGGGAAACGGCCCGGCGTTTTGTGCAGGGCATGATCTTAAGGAAATGGTCGGAAAAAATCTGGATGTCCCGCATTTTCACAAGATTTTCTCCTTATGCGCAAAAATGATGCAAACGATTTTCAAACTGCCGCAGCCGGTGATTGCTCAAGTTCATGGGATCGCAACGGCAGCGGGATGTCAGCTGGTTGCGGCCTGCGACCTTGCCATTGCGGAAACCGGGGCTCAGTTTGCCACCCCGGGTGTAAAAATAGGCCTTTTCTGTTCCACCCCCTCGGTTCCACTGGTCCGGGCTGTGGGGCGACGAAGGGCTTTGGAAATGCTCTTGACGGGTCGTTTTATTTCGGCCGAGGAAGCGGAACGGTTCGGACTCATAAACAGAATCGTCGCTCCGGACAAACTTGTGGAACAGGCCAGAAATTGGGCCATGGAAATCGCTCAATACAGCCGGTATACCCTTTCTTTCGGAAAGCAAACGTTTTATAACCAGGTGGACCTGGATACCCCGTCAGCCTACAATATCGCAACTCATGCCATTGTCATGAACTGCCTCGCTGAAGATGCTCAGGAAGGCATGTCGGCTTTTTTGGAAAAAAGGGAGCCTGAGTGGAAAAATCGCTGAAGTGCTTGATATAGTTCCATGGTGGGTTCTGAATTTCAGACGGGGGCCAAAAATTTTTCAAAATCACTATAGATCCAGAATAAACAAAGGGAACAGGGTGACCCCTGTTCCCTTGTGGAAATTAAGAATATAATAAATGTTAACGTTTTGAAAATTGGAACCGTGCCCGTGCACCCTTCTGGCCGTATTTCTTTCTTTCTTTGATCCTGGCGTCACGGCGAACGTAACCGGCTTTTTTCAATGCCTTCCTGAGTTCAGGGTTAGCCAATATCAGCGCCTTGGTGATGCCATGTCGAATGGCACCGGCCTGCCCTGAAAAACCTCCACCGATAACACGGGCTTTTACATCAAATGATTCAAGAGTATTGGTCAAAACAAGGGGTTGTTTTACAATTGCTTTTACCACCTCAACCGTGAAATAATCATCCATGGGGCGATCATTAACGGTAATTTCCCCGTTCCCCGGCATTATCCAGGTTCTTGCGATGGCACTCTTTCGTTTTCCCGTAGCGTAATAAACGTTTTCTTTATCCATATATTTCCTCGATACTTAACTTCTAAAGGTTAAGGATTTCCGGTTGCTGGGCCTCATGTGGATGCTGATCACCCGAATAAACCTTCAATTTTTTGAAAAGCTTTCTTCCCAGTCTGTTCTTTGGCAGCATACCCTTTACGGCAAAACGGATAAGATCTTCGGGCCTTTTTTCCAATACTTGCTGAGCAGTAATCGTCTTAAGACCTCCGATGTAACCGCTGTGCCGATAATATTGTTTCTGCTGCCATTTTTTTCCAGTCATGACAACCTTATCCGCATTCACAACCACCACCCAGTCACCGGTATCCACGTGAGGGGTATAAAGAGGGTTGTGTTTTCCCCGCAGGCGGGCAGCGATGGTACTGGCAAGTCTCCCCAAAACCTTGTCTTGAGCATCAACAACATACCATTTACCCTTGTTGTCGGTATTTCTCGCACTATATGTATATTTTTTCACTGTAGTTTCTCCTTCAAACAAATAAGCTTGAATATGTAAATAAAAAATATGTCTGTGTCAAGGAAAAATATTATGATCGTTTTCGGATTTGTTTACAATCAATTCCGGTTGAATTCGGTTCATTGGGTTTTTCCGTCTTCTTTTTTATCCAACACTTCCCTGACACGCTGAGAAAGATTGCTTGTGCTGACGGGCTTTATTAGAAAAGCGTGGGCACCTATTTCTGTAGATTTTTTTTCTGTCATTTTTTCGTGAAAGCCGGTACATATGATAATCGGCATATCAGGCCGTATTTTCAGAATTTTTTTTGTCAACCGGTCTCCGGTCATCTGAGGCATGGTCATGTCGGTTATTACCAGATCAAACTGATCCGGGTTGGCGCAAAATAGTTCTAAAGCCTCAGCAGGATGGGTTGTCGCTGTAACCCGGTAGCCCATTTTTTCCAGACTCAGCCGCCCTAAATCTGCCAAAGATTCTTCATCATCCACAAAAAGAATATTTTCATTTCCGGTGAAAAGCTTTCCTTCAGAAATAAATTCGGTTACCGCTTCTTTTTCAACCATGGGCAAAAATATTTGAATGCGGGTCCCTTTACCCGGCTCACTGTCAACTGAAATGGCCCCGCTGTGGCCTTTGATAATACCGAGGACCACAGACAGACCCATGCCCGTACCTTTACCGATTTCTTTGGTGGTAAAATAAGGATCAAAAATCCGCTCCCTGAATTCAGGTGCTATGCCCTGGCCGGTATCACTGATCGTCAACTCAACATATTTTCCGGGAACTAAATCGGAATAAGGAGTGGCTGCCACTTGATCAAAAACAACGTTTTTAATTCCAACTTCCAGAATCCCTCCGGTTTCTTCCATGGCATGAAAAGCATTGGTGCCTAAGTTTAGGATTACCTGATGGATCTGGGTAGAATCGGCAAGAACCGTATCACTCGCATCCTGAATGTTCTGGCGAATCTCAATACTGCTGGGAATCGTTGCCCGTAAAAACCTGAGAGCGTCTTTGACCACAGGGATAATCTTTGTCGGTTTCAATTCCTGATTTGCCTTGCGACTGAAATTGAGTAACTGTCTTACAACATCTTTGGCCCGCATGCTGGCTGTCCGAATCTCTTTTAGGTTGAACCGTGCCGGGCTCCATTCCGGGATATCATCTATGGCCAGTTCCGCGTTGCCTAAAATGACACTAAGGACGTTGTTAAAGTCATGGGCAATGCCACCACTTAGGGTTCCGATGGCCTCCATTTTATAGGCCTGCCGCAGTTGGGATTCGAGTTTCTTTTTCTCGCTGATGTCAACAAAACTGCATAGCAAACAATCCTTATCTTCTATTAAGATGGGTATAACCGTCTTTAAGATGGAGACTTCCCGACCATTTGTCTTATGAAATACAACCTCTGAGTCATCCATCTTTTGCCCCAAATCGGTTATGGGGCACGTGCCATTTGATACCGGACAAATATACTGATGACAGACGCGGCCGATAATCTTTTCTTTGGGAGCGTCCAGTATTTTGGCAGCAGCATGATTGGCGTCAATAATGGTGTGGGTTTCTGCATCAATGAGCAAAACTCCCGCTTGTATGGAATTGAGTATGATCTTTAACCGCTCTTCGCTTTCATAAATCGTTTGATTGAATCGTCGCACCTCGGCAATCATATTATTGATAGAATCTATAATATAGACCAACTCCTGGGTGCCTAAGGCCTTGTTTCTCGCTATGGGTCCATCAGAACCCTCAACACCATAAGCAGATATGCTCTTAACGATGTCGCTTACCGGATTTGACAGTTTTTTATTTATCACGAACTGAAGAAAAAAGATGAGCAAAGAAAGAAGTGCTGCATAAATCAAAAAGAATTGTGCAATTTTGTATCCAATGGCATGAACGAGAACGGCATTTGGAACCATAAAAAAAAGTGTCCAGCCTGTAACTTTTTCAAGCGCCTGTTTATGGCACAGATATTTCTGACCCTTATAGGTAACCGTTTGCAGCCCCCTCGAATCCAAGGTACTCCAATTTGTTAGTTCAAAGCCCAGGTTATGCCGACTTTTCATCATCTGACCGTCAGGATGATAAATCACCGTGCCGTCAGAAGAAAGGATGAACAAATACCCGTCACTATAAAACTCTCCCGGATGGAAGCGGTCGACTAGGGGAACAACCCCGGAAAGATCCTTTTCCAGAACCAAAAGATTATCTCCGGTCAGGGGATAAATAAAACTCACCACGGATTGCTTGCTGAAAAGCGATTGATGTACCTTTGATACGGGCATCTTCCTTGATATATGCTCGATATGAAAAAGATCAAGCCCAAGGTATTGTTTGTAAGTGTCCTGAATATATATGATATGTCTGTGTTTATCCAGAATATAATACATATCTCCTTCATCCTGCAGGCGGAGATTTTCCTGAAGGAAGATCATAATTCCGGAGAGTTTACTATCAGGAATTTTTGCTAAAATATTCTGAAGGTGTTTATGTTTTTTGTCGATATAGTCGCCAATAATGGCATCACATGTCTTGACAATGCTCTTCATGGCCGAAGCATAATCATTCTTTCTTTGACTGATGTCTAAAGTAGATATAATCAAGGTACTAAAAATAAAAAAGCATACACCGGCGATAATTATAATTCGCCGGATTCTTGAGCGAAAAGAAATATGGCGACTCATTTTATTTGTCCTGCATTGTAAAACTCAGCGTCCTTGATCCGCACCTCATAAATAGGTCTGATAACATCACCAAAGGCATCAAACCTGACCGGGTCCATAATATAATTGACTTCCGGCAGCCTTAGCAGATTTTTTTTAATTTCTGCGGCGGTAAAAGCGGAAGACGTCTTCAGTGCCTCGGAGATAATATAAACCGCTTCATAGGCCCTGACCGCTCTTGCGGTGACGGGATGATGAAAATTTTCTTTGATTTTACCGGCAAAAGCCCTGTATTCAGGAGTATCATATCGGGGTTT
>JASFLX010000068.1:0-12098 GCA_050117895.1 Desulfobacterales bacterium
TGCTCAAACCAGTTATGAAAGGATGATATATCTGGTTTCACTCGCAGAAGATTATCTTCAAAAAAAAGGCGCACTGGACAATGTTGCGAAAGCGGATTCCAAAGAGGATTTGCTCACATTATCTCGAATTCGTCGCTACGTTTCCTTGGGAAAAGGGAGCGCTATGTTGGCCAAATTGGATAAAAGCCCTGAAGCCTGTGGGTTTGCCGGCCTCTCGGATGTCGAGTCGATTGCCACCCGTGGTCCTATAACTTCAGATCATATTATTCATACCAAGCCAGTTCCGGTGATTTTGGGGAAGAATGTAGAGCAGGAAATAACGGATTATTCTTTATCATATAAAGCGTATTTTGACAGAAATACAGATGGTCATCTGACTTGCCTTGATCTGGCCCCCAGATGGGGAATTTGGCCCCAACATGGCACCATATCTTTTGGCCGAAGCGTTAAGGACACGACTGTTGTTTCAGATATCATTCATCATACGATTCGAGCGATCCAATGGGGTGAAGCCATTGGAGGGTGGAAACCCTTATCGGAAAAACAGATCTTTGATATGGAATATTGGGAGTTGCAACAGGCCAAATTGCGAAAAGATAGTATTTCTCCAGAATTACAAGGTAAAGTCGCGTTGATAACCGGGGCCGCCAGCGGCATTGGTCTTGCTTGTACGGAGATGTTGCATGAGCAAGGTGCTGCTGTAGTGGGCCTTGATATTAATCCTGAAATTACCCGGATATTAAACCAGCAAGACATGGTGGGTGCTCATTGTGATGTTACGGATAACAGGGCGGTAAAAAAAGCTGTCAAGATGACGATTCGCTGTTTTGGCGGTCTTGATATTTTAATCCTTAACGCGGGAATTTTTCCAGATAGCCAGAGAATTGAAGACATGGATGAAAAGACGTGGGAAAGGAGCATGGAAATCAATTTGAGCAGCAATCAACGGTTATTAAAGATATGTATTCCCTATCTTCGACAGGGTATGGATGCTACGGTCGTATTTATCTCTTCTAAAAACGTTCCTGCTCCCGGCCCGGGCGCTGCCGCTTATTCCGTGGCCAAAGCCGGACAGACCCAACTGGCCCGAATTGCCGCACTGGAGCTGGGGTGTGACGGTGTCCGTGTCAATATCGTGCATCCCAATGCGGTTTATGATACAGCTCTTTGGACACCTGAAGTTTTGGAAAGCCGCGCCTGTGAATACGGATGTACCGTAGAAGAATATAAAACAAATAATTGCTTAAAAACCGAAGTATCGTCCAAAGACGTAGCCACACTGGTATGTGCCATGGTTGGTCCTGCTTTTGCCAAGACTACAGGTGCTCAGATCCCGATTGATGGCGGCAATGTTAGAGTGATATAATCTGAGTTAAAAATCTAAATCCTAAGATGTGGTCAGAAATATTAGCTCTACTTGATTTTTATACCGGTTAGAGTAATTAAGTAGTGCATGAACGAAAACTGTCTTTTTCGCCAATATCTGCGTCAGACTCAAATTTTAATCCTCGAAATACTCAATGTATGTCTGTGGGTAAAATTTTCGTCTTTCTTGATCTTAACGAAAAATCCTAGTTTTCGTTCGGGCACTAAGTATATGAAAATGGGAAAATCAAAGTTATGTCTTCTATGCGTGTATTTGCACTTAGGGGCTTCGCCCCAATTGGAATAATGGAATGCTGGAATAATGGGTTCTGGGATAATGCAATATTGGGTTAATGGTGGAATTTGTGTTGACGATAAAATTAAAAATGGCTAATATCTTTTTAAAGGTCAACCTTCCAGTATTCCAGCATTCCATTATTCCATATTCGAGGCAAGCGCTCAAGCTTCAAAAATGTCTTATATTTTCATAAAGTTGTAAAAATTCCGAGATGTTTAATTGTTGCGATGAAATAGAAAGGAGATAATACAATGGCTGATATTGATGATTTGAAAGAGGCAAAAAAGTTTTATACTGACATCCCTCAAAAAACAGAGGGTTTTTTTCTCAAAGGATCAAATTCTTTGGATTGGGGAATGAAAAACAGGCTTGCCCAGATCTTCAACCCCGAGTCGGGTCGCACGGTCATGTTGGCCATAGATCATGGTTATTTTCAGGGACCTACGACCGGTTTGGAACGTATAGATCTCAACATTCTTCCTTTGACCCCATACGCGGACACCTTAATGCTGACCCGGGGAATCTTAAGAAGTCTTGTTCCTCCTTCAATAACAAAGTCTATCGTTCTTAGGGTTTCAGGTGGAACCAGTATACTCAAAGAGCTTTCCAATGAAGAGATCGCTGTTGATATAGAAGAATCCATACGACTGAATGTCTGCGCCATGGCGGTTCAGGTCTTCATCGGCGGTGAATATGAAAAAGAGTCGATCATCAATATGACGCGCATGGTGGACATGGGAACCCGCTACGGCATTCCAACATTGGCTGTGACTGCAGTTGGTAAGGATATGGACCGAGATGCGCGTTATTTTAGATTGGCTACCCGAATATGCGCAGAATTAGGAGCACATTATATCAAAACATATTATATTGAAAAAAACTTTGAAACCGTCTGTGCCTCTTGTCCTGTTCCTATTGTCATGGCCGGCGGCAAGAAAATTCCTGAACGGGATGCCCTTACCATGGCTTATAATGCGGTTCAACAAGGAGCCAGTGGCGTAGATATGGGACGAAATATCTTCCAGTCTCAATCACCCATTGCAATGATCCAGGCAGTGCGAGCTGTTGTTCACGATAATGAGCAACCTGATAAGGCTTTGGACCTTTATCATACGGTAAAGAGCGAATTGTCCAAATCCTAAGGCGAAGATATCAGGATCAATAAAAAGGCCTTTCTAAATTTTTCATGAAATATCCGGGGTTGGACGACAGGTCATGTTTGATCATTTTGACATTATTGCGCCGTTTTATGATCGGGTTATCCATAAACTTGATTTGAATCGATTGACCGATTTGCTGAAGTTGCCTGCCAGAGGTCGCATGCTTGATGCCGGCGGTGGCACCGGCCGGGTGTCATCCCGCCTCCGGTCCCTGATCGACGAAATTGTGGTCTGCGATTTGTCCTTGTCTATGCTGAAACAGGCCAAAAACAAAGGCCGTTTATTGACGGTTCAAACCCACGTAGAACAACTTCCTTTTCCCAATGAGAGTTTTGAACGGATTGTCGTGGTAGATGCCCTGCATCATTTTTGCGATCAGAGGGAATCCATTCGAGAATTGCTCCGTGTGCTCAAAACCGGAGGGCGTTTGGTGTTAGAAGAGCCGAATATCGATAATTTCATAATTAAATGGGTTGCGCTGGCGGAAAAGCTGGCGTTAATGCGCAGCGTTTTCTATTCTTCTGATGAAATTGTCGATATGATAAAAGATCAAGGATTTAATGCCCGTGTTGAAAGTTATGGCCGTTTTTTTTTCTGGGTGTTGATTATAAAATAGATAAAGGCGTTGTACAGTATCGAGCGGTTAAACGCGGCCGCCGCTCCACCTCAGTTTGGCCTTGAGCACATCAAAATAATGCTGGCCCGGCAATGTAATCATTTTAACGGGATAGAGACCTTTCCGGATAATGATGGTGTGCTCTTCATTGATTTCGATACCGGCCTGGCCGTCAAATGTCAGCATGATATCCGATGACTTTTTCCCAAGTTTGATCTTAATGTTTGCTGAGTCAGGAACAATCAGGGGACGGTTGGTCAGGGTAAACGGGCATATGGGTGTCATTAAGATACCCGCCACGGCCGGATGGATAATCGGACCGCCGGCAGCCAGTGAATAGGCGGTGGAACCGGTAGGGGTTGCAACGATAAGTCCGTCCGCACTGTATGTGGTCAAATAGTGATCGTTTATATACGTTTCGATATGAGCAAGCCTAGCCAGCGCACCCTTGTTGATGACAATATCATTCAATACGGTTTCACAGGCCAGTTCTTTTCCTTCCCTGATGACTTTAACCAGAAGGCGCATCCGGAGTTCTGTGTTGAACTTATTGTTTAAAACAGCCTCGGCCGCAGAAAAAAGTTCCTCTTCGACGGTTTCCGCCAGAAAACCGACTTCACCGAATTTGACTCCGATAATCGGTATGTTCTGGTCCCCGATCCAGCGAACCGCACTCAAAAAAGTACCGTCTCCGCCAAGCACGAAAATGTAAAGCAGATCCGATGGAGCGCAAGATTTATCTCTATCTGCAATTCTGCGTCTTGGCGGCAGATTTTCTTTTCTGATAACATCTATATCTTTCGAACGAAGCCAATTTTCAAGTTCATCGGCTTTTTTAGTTGCCTCCGCATCGGTTTTTACGACAATTCCTACCTTTTTCACAATTAGTTATGACTCCTTATTCCTGAATTTCTCCCCGGCCTTTTATTTTATGGTGTTGAGTCTTCCAGGGTCTTGAGGCCAGAATAAAAGCGATGACCAGATTTATCAACAGCCAGAGGATGCCGATTAAAACAACTGCCGTCCAGGAGTAGCTTCCATAGGGTTTGCTCAGTTCATTATAAAAATCCATGGCCAAAAGCCCTAAAAGTACGGCCGGAGTAAAAATTTTAATAAAAAATTCCCACCCGGCGCCGACTTTGATGGAAGATATTTTGTTAATATGCTGCCGTATTATTTTTATATGAAACAGCCATCCCACAAGCAGGCACTCTGCGGTAGCCACGATTAACAGCCCGTAATGGGTAAAAAAATGGTCGGCAATATCCAGCCAAAACAAACCGGCATTTGTTGTAAAGATAATGGAGCCGATGAAACCGAGTATACAAAGAATAGTAACAAACGTTTTTCTGCCAATGCCGAACTTGTCAACCACTGCGGAGGTAAAAGACTCTACAATTGAGATAGAAGAGGATATCCCGGCAACCACCAGACAGAGAAAGAATACGGCGCCGAAGATATTTCCACCGGGCATTATAGACAGCGCTTTTGGATAAGCAACAAAAGCAAGTCCGATACTCTCTGAAACAACGTTTGATATTTCCTGACCCTGTGATGCCGCCATAAAGCCGAGCACTGCAAAAACGGCGAAACCGGCAAAGATTGAATACCCACTGTTTATCAAAGCGGTAAAATAGGCTCCCCGTGTCAAATTGGCCTTTTCAGGCAGATAACTTGCATAGGCGATCATAATACCGAAGCCCAGAGAAAGGGTGAAAAAGATCTGACTGAAAGCATCTATCCATATCTTGGGTGTGGCGAGCATGGTAAAGTCCGGTTTTAAATAGGCTTTTATTCCGGCGCCCGCACCATCTAAGGTAAGGGACCAGAAAACCAGAATGGCAGTGAGAACCAAAAGCAGCGGCATAAATATTTTATTTGCAACCTCTAACCCCTTCTTTACCCCTCTGTATACAATCGCCCAGTTAATGAACCATATAATCGCCACGCCGAAAAAAACAGGCGTAACAATACCTTTCAGCTCAAAGGGAGATTTGCTGATCGCTAAAAATTGATTGAAGAAATAACTGTTGGGATCATTTCCCCAAGCCAAGGAAAAGGACTTAATGAAATAATTTAAACACCAGGAAATAATACTGATATAATACAGGACAATGCCGAACATGACAAAAGTAACGGACCACCAACCGAGCCATTCCCATTTTTTATTTATCTTTGTGAATGCGAGAGGGGCGGATCCTATCCTCTCATGTCCGATTGCAAATTCGAGTATTAATAACGGGATGCCTACGGTAAAGAGAGCGGTGAGATAAGGGATTAAAAATGCGCCGCCGCCATGCTTATAGGTCATGTAACTGAAGCGCCATATATTTCCGAGCCCGATGGCGGAACCCACCGCTGCCAAAACAAACCCTATTTGACTGTTCCATTGTTCTCTTTCCATGATATAGTATCTTGAAAAATTTTGATTAGATATAGCATAATGTTATTATTTTAGAAATAAGTATTTTTTGCCGGGGTCTTCCCTTCCTTGAAAAAATTTAAAACCGGATTTCATTACGAACAAAAAGACCTTTCTCAAATTTTCATGGAATATTCGGGTTAGGTTCTTTCCTGAAGATTTTGGAGAGATTTGCTGAGCGTAACCGGGTAAGCGTTATGTTCGAAAATCGATTTGTAGCGATCATCCAGTAAGGCAAAATTCTTTTTAAATCGATCCTGGATCGTCTGCAACGGAGGATGCGGTTGCAATATCTCCCCGTTTTCCATAACCTTATTCAGCAGAGGCTTTGCTTGGTCGATGATGTCGTCTCTCAAACCGATGATATCTTCCAGATAGCGACCGTTTAGATCTGATTTTCTAAAGACCTGCTTTTCACCGGCCAGTGTCATCTTGCCGGGACTCAATTTCCTGACATAACGGTCCTTGAAATGAACCATTTTGTATACCACATCAAGATAGGGTGCGTCTGCGGAAACACCGACTTTGGTGCCGACTCCGAATGCATCGATTTTGGCGCCTTCGGCAATGACCTTTGCTATCTTAAACTCATCAAAACCGCTGCTGGCAAAGATCTTGACATCAGAAAGACCGGCATCATCGAAGATTTTTCGCACTTTTTGGCTTAAATCCGCCATGTCTCCGCTGTCTAGGCGTACGCCGATGAGGGAATGCCCATTTTCTTTCATCTGTTTTGCAACCGTAACGGCGTTTTTTGCACCGTCGATGGTATTGTAAGTGTCAATTAAAAATATGGAGTGATCGGGAAAAGTTTCTGAATACGCGGAAAATGCCACACGTTCACCGCTAAATGCCTCAACATAGGAATGAGCCATGGTTCCGGATATGGGAATGCCGAACATTTGTCCGGCGAGGACATTGCTTGTGGCCGCAAAACCGGCAAGATATGTGCTTCGGGCAACTTTGTGCCCGGCATCCTGACCCTGAGTCCGTCGCAGAGAAAAGTCGATTAATGGACAGTCGCCGGCAACATGGATACATCGGGCCGCTTTTGAGGCGATCATGCTCTGAAAACCGATGGTGTTGAGCAAAAAGGTTTCGATCATCTGAGCTTCGATAATCGGTGCCGTCACTTCCAGAACCGGTTCATTGGCAAAGAAAATCGTGCCTTCGGGCATGGCATAAATTTCCCCTGAAAAACGGAGTCCGGCCAGATAGGAAAGAAAGTCGTTTGAAAAAATGCCGGTGGTTTGAAGATATTTGATGTCTTGCTCGGAATAGCGAAGTGCAGCCAGCTCATTCAGAACATCCTCGAGACCCGCTGCAACAAAAAAGTTTCTTTTTAAATGATTATCTCTGATAAAAAGTGAAAAAGTCGCCGTAGAAAACACCTGGTGGGCAAAATAACTGGCTGCCATGGTCAATTCGTATAGGTCGGTAAAAAGGGGACCGGCTTGATGTGCTTTTGTCATGAGACCCTGGCTCCGTATAATTGTTTCATCCGTTTTAATGCAAACTCATGGAAATTTTGATCAAAATCGGCAACCCCCTTTACCGGGACGGTAATTTTATAGTCACGATTTGCCAATCCGCCGACTGTGTCCATCACACAGATCGACGTGCAGACACCCACCACTTCGGCCTCATCAACACCCGCAGATTCAAGGATACTTTCAAGATCGGTTCCATAAAAACCGCTGTATCGTTTTTTGGGTATTACATTGTCCCCGGGCTTAGGCGTAAGTTCGGGAATAATTTCACTGCCCCGGGTACCGGCGACACAATGACTCGGGAACCTTTCGAACTCTTTGTCGTTTTTGTCATGTGAATCCTGCAGGTAAATCACGAGGTCTCCATGATTCCTGAAGGCTTCCAGTCTTTCTTGAATAAAGGGTATAATTGACCGCGCGGTGTCGCCGCAATAGAGAGCGCCGTTTTTATTAATAAAATCGTTTAACATATCAACGATAATCAAGGCTTTTTTTGGCATATGGGTTTCCTTATTAATTCTAACGGGTTTAATTGTAACATATGAATTATAATAAGAATTTTCAAGGGCATTTTGGACGGATTGCATATTGTTGACGATTTATGCGATTTCAAGGTGTTTTCTTGGAGGAAAATAAAATTCTTTTAATGAAAACCTGTTGATGTCATCCGAATAGAAGAATGGAATGAAGGAATCAATGTCCTTCAGAATTTTTTGCGGGTGTTTCTTCAAATAGAATTTTAATAAAGGCTTTCTTATATGATGTCAGAGTCTTGTCCTTTCTCATCACGACCGCAATATAATCCGGTTTAAACAAATGGTCCATTGACAAAAATTCCAACTTTCTCTTTTTCAATTCCGGTAAGTCCGTTACGATGGTTGCAAAAGATATCCCGAGCCCCATCTCCACATACAGAGAGCTTAACTCAACGTTAGAAGATTCCATGATGACGTGGTAATCCATACCCAGTTTTTGAAATTTCTCTTCCAGGTGACTACGGTATTTTAGATTTATGGGGGGTAAAATCAGGGGATATTTTCCAATTTGTTTCAATGTGACTCTTTTGGCTTTGGCCAGGGGATGGCCTATCGGTGTCATCAAAACGGTTCTTACCTTCTTCCAGCGGAGCGATGTAAGATCTTTCGGGACGTTGGATTCCAGTACCAGACCCAAATCGATATCCCCGTTTTTTATCAGATCGAGAATATGGTGCTGTGACCGATCCAGTATGGTCAGCTCAACATTTGGAAATTGTGTGATATAATTTTTCAGCGCAAAGGGAACTAAGTGGTAGAGTGTTGTGAAAGGCGCGGCCATTCTCAATAGACCTTTTTGCAACCCTTTTAACTCATTAAGTTCTTCAGTGAGTGATTCGTATCGCTTAAGACTTGTCTCTGAAAATTTAAAAAACTTTTGACCGGCCAAAGTTAAACGCAATTTGCGTCTGCCGATCCTTTCCAAGAGCCGGCATCCCAATTCTTCTTCAAGGTTTTTAACCTGCTGACTCAGGGCCGATTGGGTTCGAAACGTCGCATCGGCAGCTTTGGTAAAACTGCCAAGCTTGGCCACGTAGTAAAAACCTATGATTTGCTGCCACTCCATTTAAAATAAGTCTCACTAATTAAATTCATTAAAACAATTAATTTGACTAACATAGAATTAACAGAAATAGTAACATTGAACAATAAAAATCTGCCCATGGAGGTGAATCATGAAAAATTCTTTGCAGCCGGGTTTAACCTATACATTTAAATTCAAGATCCCAGAAAACAAAACCGTACCTCATCTTTATCCTGAATCTTCGGAGTTTCAAGCAATGCCCAAAGTTTTAGCTACCGGTTTTATGGTGGGCTTATTTGAATGGACATGTATCCAAGCCATCAATCCTCATATTGACTGGCCCCGTGAGCAAACCGTCGGCATTGATTTAAAATTAAATCATATCGCTGCTACACCTCCCGGCCTGACCGTCACGGTAAACGTTAAATTAGAAGAAGTGGAAGGCCGAAAGCTTGTCTTTTCCATCGTTGCCGATGACGGCATTGATAAGATTTCTGAAGGAACCCACGACAGGTTCATCATCGATGCTGCTAAATTCAATGCCAAGATGGCCACCAAGATCAGCGCGAAATAAATGATGTTAAAACAATACAGAAAGGAATTCTGTCGGCCTCCAAACCCGAAGGCACGACATCTCAGATGTGTTGCTTATCTTGATGAAAATATAAGCGATGTACTTCCCTATCTAAATACGGTGCTTAACGGCCACCAGTACATTAAAAAACCTCCTTCACTTACATTAAAATTCAACGGAAAACTCATAACGTTATATGCTAAAGAGATTGGCATCAATATAGTAAAAGACGAAGACGAGGCAGATAACATACTAAAATGGCTTAAGAAAGAAATTAATGATACCTGGAAAAGACGCAAAGAGATAGAGCCGAGTTTTGAGGTGGTAAAGAAACCCGGTGTTCTAAATATTCTCAAACGATTACCCAAAACCAACTGTCAAGAATGCGGTCAACCTACGTGTATGGTGTTTGCAGTGTTGGTAACTGAAGGGGAAAAAAGCCCTGAGGATTGCCCACAATTGGATGTGAAAAACAAAATAAAACTTCGAGAATATTTAGAGCAATTTAAAATCTTTTCAAGATAAAAAAGGAACACCCTATCCCACACAGAGTTACATGATCTAACAGCCGCCGGCAATTCCGCCGGTGAAAACGCTTGATGAGAAACTCCATCCTAAAAGTATGGAAATCTTTTCATATTTTTGTTGTCATTTATTCCACAATTTCAATCAGTGTTCAATTAAGATGAATCGTAGTCCCCTCCTTGTGGAAAACATAACTGTCTGAATTTCCACTAAATTCGCAAAATATAGATATAACTTTCTGAATTTGCATGGTATTTGCATATATAAACAATATCACAGACGTAATATTTATGACGGGTTTTACAACATATTATTATTACCTAAAAAATTAAGGTGGTGAGCAATCATGTTAAAAATATTCCTGATGTTTTTAGCAATAGCGGCCATTATCTGTCTGTGTGTTGTTATCCTTTTCTTTTTTGCCGCGTTTTCCGAGAATGAATTGCCGGATATCGAGGATGTCGAGGTTGGCTAACCATGTCCATCCATAAATGGCATCTTTTGGCCGCTGGGTGGCGTTCTCGCTCATTTTCAATCCTCAGAATAGCGCGCTATGGCTGTCGAAGATCCCGTGATGTTTTCGGGGAGGTTGAAAACTCGCTCGGGCCTTGTCGAAAACCAAAATCTACCATTTATGGATGGAAACTAACTAATTACATTGTACCGATGGAAGAGCAGAATAATCACATTATTATATTCGAGGTGAAGACAAAGCGGTTTCAAGGTTTACAAAATGAGTAACAATAATCTGAAAAAATTACGAGAATCTCTCATGATAAGCAAGGCCGAACTTGCTCGAAAAGCCAATATATCAACCGTGACCATTACACGGATAGAGCAAGGCCGGGGATGCAGAATAGAAACAAAACGAAAGATTATTTTGGCTTTAGGGTATAACATATCAGATAAGAACATAGTATTTGATGAAGATATGGAATTATCTATCAGATAGTGTCCATTCATAAATGAGGATTTTTGTTCAAGATCAAGGCATGCAAAAAAAAAGCAGGCAAAAAAAGCCCCACCAACAGGTTTGGCGGGGCTTTTCATATTATAAAGATGTTGTTTATGCTGCGGTAACCATGGTTTAATGTTTGAAACTTCTCTGCCCGGTATAGACCATTGTGGCGCCGACCTCGTTGCAGGCCTCGATGGACTGGTAGTCATTTCCTGATCCGCCCGGTTGAATTACGGAGGTAACCCCTTCCCTGAGTCCTACGTCCACCCCGTCTCTAAATGGAAAAAAGGCATCACTGACCATGGCAGCGCCCATCAACCCGCCCTTTTCATTGGAAACCTTATCATCAATTTCCGCTTTTTTATCTTCATCTTTTAAATCGTTATAGGGAATACCATGCATTTCAAAGCAGTAACGGTCTGCCAGCTTTCGATAGGCCTTGTCTCTTGCAATTTCTGCAACGCCCACCCGGTCCTGCTCACCGGTTCCGATGCCCACGGTGACTTCATCTTTAACGTAAATCACTGAATTTGATGTTACACCTGATTCCACAAGCCAGCCAAAGAGCATGTTTTCGTATTCCTGTTCGGTGGGCGCACGGTCGATCCGGTATTGTTTGCCTTTATATTCGCATTGGGCAAGTGTTAGATCCGCCTTTGTGCGAGCGGCGGGAACAAAAGACCACTGGGCGATAATACCACCGTCTATCAAGCTTTTGAATTCCACACATCTTTTACCCACAAATGTCTGTAAGCGGTCAATATTTCCAATACGGATAACCCTGAGATTTTTTTTCTGGGCAAAGATATCCATGATTCCTTCTTCAAAATCCGGAGCAACGACAACTTCGGCGTATTGTTCGGTAATGGCTTGAGCCGTTTCCCTGTCAACAGCTCTGTTGACTGCAATGCATCCCCCAAATGCCGCCACCCTGTCTGCAATGTTTGCCTTTTCATAGGCGTCTACCAATGTGTCAGATCGGGCAACACCGCATGGATTGTTGTGCTTGACAATGACCACCGTGGGTTTATCCACAAAATATCTCAGGATGTTCAAGGAATTGTCCGCATCGGTCAGATTGGTTTTTCCGGGATGCTTTCCGGATTGCAACAGCTCGATGTCTGATGCCA
>JASFLX010000069.1:0-12070 GCA_050117895.1 Desulfobacterales bacterium
CCATCGGTGTGGCCATGACGGCCGGACTGGCCAAGTTCGGTGATGGCGAAGCGGCCATTAACCTTTTAAAGGAAGTCGGCAAAGGCACGCCGCTGGGGCGTATTCTTGGAAACGGGGCCGCCATAACCGGCAGGGTTTTTGGTGTTGAACGGGTTCCCGTGGTCAAGGGCCAGGCCCTGCCGGCTTACGATCCCCGATCGGTCCAGGGTATTGGGGTCACCTACGCCACCAGCACCATGGGTGCCGACCACACGGCCGGCTATTCGATCACCGCCAATGTTCTCGGCGTGGGCGGCACCGTGGACCCTCTGAAACCTGAAGGTCAGGTGGCGCTTTCTCGAAACCTCCAGATTGCCACGGCTGCTATCGATGCAACTGGATTGTGTTTGTTTATTGCGTTGGCAATTTTGGATCAGGAGGATACGTTCAATGCCATGCTTGACATGCTCGGTGCATTTACCGGTCAAAATTTTACGGCTGACGACGTCATGGCATTAGGAAAAAAGATACTTGACTATGAGAGAGACTTCAATACCCGGGCAGGTTTCACATCAAAGCAGGATCGGCTGCCTGATTTCTTTATAAATGAACCCTTGGCGCCCCATAATGTAACTTTTGAGGTCAAAGACGAAGATCTTGATCAGGTATTTAACTGGTGAACAATTTTTTTTTAGATTTTGAATCCACGGGAAGTGCGGACCGCCTGGGTTACTTTTCACCTCAGTGGGGTTTATGCCCCGAGGTCCTCAACCCGCCTAACAAGATCTAAAGCAGATGCCAGGATGTTATCCTTAAACCGGTGGGCAAGAGCGGATTCAAGCATATCCGGATAAATCACCATTTTGAGTTTGGACAAAAAGGAAAGAGCCGCCAGGGCCCGGTCACTGGATTTAATCTTATGCGCTTTAAAGTCCGGCTGTTGTACCTCGGCATTGCACGGTGGCAAATGGATCTTTTCCGCCCGGATGATCAGTGCATTTTTATCAAGATGGTCGAAAAGGTGTTTTCGACGATCCACGCCTTCCTGGCTAAGCGCCAAAACAATGTCGGGTGATGTTATACCCGTGTAGCCGATTTCTTCCGGAGAAAGAATCACATCACTGATACAAGCGCCTCTGAGTACGGTAATATCGTATTCATTTTTCTGTGTGACGTTGAGTCCTGCCGTGAGACCGGCAAGGCATAAAATTTCTCCGGCGGTTATGATCCGTTGACCGGCACTCCCCAGAATGACCACCTCTTTTCTGCCGAAATCAGGGGCGTGAAATTTTGTCTCAATTTTAGCCGGTGAAGAAACAGGTGTTTGTTCGGCGGCCAGTTCCCTGTAATGGCGGCCATATTCTTTTCTGATGTTTTCAGGTATGGGATTTGTTCTCGATGGGAGCTTGGCAAGGGAATCTTCGATGATTTGAGGCGTCATTTTGTTGCGTTGGGAATACCGTCCCGGACATATTCCCCAAATGTCGATGATTGAAAACCCTTCAAAGCGAACGGCATTTTCTATTTCTTGGGCAAGGTCTTTTGCATAGCTTGAACAGCGGACGGCATAAGCGGCTCCTGCGGAAGACATGACCCGGCACACGTCCATTGGTCGTTCAAGTCTGTTCAGAAACCCGGATCCCACCTGAACTTGTGAAGGAGTTGTCGCTGAAAACTGGCCGCCGGTCATGCCAAAGTTGAAATTGTTTAAAATAAGTAAAGTGATATCGAGATTGCGGCGACAGGCTGAAAGAATGTGGGCCCCGCCGATACCGAGACCGCCGTCTCCCATTGTAACGATAACCGTTAACTCCGGCCGGGCCATCTTCAGACCGGTGGCATATGTCAAGGCACGGCCGTGAAGCCCGTGAAACGCGTGGGTATGAAAAAATGTATCAAAAAGACCGGAACACCCGATATCCGTAACAATAACAATCTGTTCTCCGCTCAAGCCCATATTCTGAAAGGCCTTGTCAAGGCCGTGTGTAATCCGTTCATGGGAGCAACCCGGGCAAAAAACCGGCGGCCTGCCGGTATTCAATAAACTAGACATGGGCGATAACCTCCTGAATCCGATGTGGAGTTATCAGCCTTCCATCCATTTGACCCAGAAAGTCGATCTTCTTATCCGGAAGGATCCGTTCTATCTCTCTGACATACTGGCCGAGGTTCATCTCCATTACAATGACACGTCTGGCATTTCCGGCTTTTTCTCTGATCAGGTCTTGTGGCACCGGCCAGAGCGTTTTAAGAATTAAAAGCGATACCGGTTTTCCATATTTTTTTTGCGCTTTATATGCATCCCGTGCAGCCCGGGCCGTAACACCATAGGTCAAAAGCAGGGTGTCGGCGCGTTCCTCCGGGTATGATTCGTGAAAACTGAACCCGTTCACTGACGAAACAAGCTTGGCTTTAAGCCGTTCCTGAATTTCTGCAATTTTATCGGAATCTGTGGTGATATATCCGTCGGGGCCGTGAGTCGAAGACGTCTGGCGTACCGGCACATTGCCGCCGATGGGGAGAAAATAAGGGGTCAACTGTCCTGAAGAGATCTCAAAAGGGACAAAGGGTTTCCCGGGAGGAGGGGCTGATCGCTCTATAATTTCCGGTTTCGCAATGGCATGGATATCGATATTCTCCCGGGTCATGGCAATCTCTTTATTCGAAGCAATAAATACCGGGCACCTGAATTTTTCGGCAAGGTTAAAGGCCTGTATTGTCAAAAAATAACAATCCTTTACATTGACCGGAGCCAGTACGATTACCGGCAAACCCCCGCTGTTTCCCCAGCGTAAAAATTGAATATCTCCGTCCGCACCGCGGGTAGCTGAACCGGTGGATGGGCCCAGCCTTTGAACATCAACAATGACAATGGGAATTTCACTTCCAATGGCAAAGGAAATATGTTCGCTACACAGACTGATACCCGGTCCTGATGTTGCGGTCATAACCTTTAGCCCTGCCATTGATGCGCCCAGACAGTAGCCGATTGAAGCAATTTCATCCTCGCCCTGAATGCACATGCCGCCCAAAGGAGGCAAAAGCTTGAGCAGGGTATTAAATATTGTCGTGGCCGGAGTAATGGGGTATCCCGAAAAAAAGCGGCATTCTGAAGCAACAGCTCCCCAGGCAATTGCCTCATTACCCTCCATAAGACAAAAAACCATTTTTACTCCTCCATACGGGAATTAAAAGTATCTTCTCAAAAAGTTCTGGTGTATTAAATGATCCTATGGATCCGGCCCCATAATTTATTGAGATGTTCCCATTAAACGCTCATGTCGTCGCGGGCGTAACCCATTGAAAAATCAGCACGAAAATATAAGGCATGAAATTAGGGGAAGTCTATCACACAAACTTTTGAAATGTAAATATTATTAACCGGCAAATGTTGAATCTGCAGGGTTGAAAGCCAGTTCTGCCAGGGCGAAAAACTCATTTGCCTAAAAGTGGTTTCAACACGCTTAATTCATTAGATTTCCTGCGATTTCTTCTTTCAATTGATCATATTGATCCGAAAATGGATCGTTACTTAAATAGATCACCCTTGATTGGTCTGATAATTTGTTGAATAGTCGCTGATGCTCGTGCTCATTGAAAAAATCGTTTATAGCAACGGTGAGCTGATTCCGAAGCACGGAATAGGAATAATGTCGCCAGGCAACTTCATAGTTATTATTTACCATTTGTTGCCGTCGCTCTCGGGATTCTAGGATTTCTTTTACCTTTTGAACGGTTTTTTTGGTGATAAATCCATCCATGACCGCCAGATCAAACCCCCTGGGTTCTATATCTTTAATAAATATGGAATATCGATTGATCAATAAGGGCTTTTTAAAATAGATCGCCTCCAGAAAGGCATTGCCGAATCCTTCATAAAGGCTGGGATATGTGATAAAATCTGCATGGGGATAAATATCCCATAGAGAATAATTTTTTTGACAATTTCCGTTATAGAAGGGATCGACAATTTTTGGTGTTATCATCCGAAGGTCTACCTGGTGTTCTAAAGCATATTCTTTAAGCCATTCGGCGTAATCAAAGCCTTCGTCACCGGCTTCATGTGAGATCACGAGTTTATAACGAGGGTCATTCAGCTCCTTTACCAATTCAATGGCCTGCTCGATACCTTTACGGCGAATAATTCGTGTGGGTTGTAAAATCATTTTATCGTCGGTCTTCAAACCGATGGACTTTCGGAAAGCCTCGGTCCTTTTTATATCCACTAAAGGTGGATTTTCAAAGTCCAGAACATTGGGGATGATGATGGATGAAATTCCGGTTCGCAGAGCCAACTGTTCCTGGGCTTCTGAATTAATAACCACATGCTTGATGTTGGGCAAACTGGGGGGAAAGGCCATTCGCAGGTAATCGTTTACCGCATTGGTTGAAAACCGATCTCTTTCCCAGTAAAAATCGTGGTGGTGGGCTATTGTGGGAATTTCTGTTTCAGCAATTACTTCGGATAATGCCAAACCTAATGATATGTGAATGGGTATGGTCAGTGCATTTTCGACAATCAAAAGATCAATTTTAAACTGGTCGATGAAACAATGGAGTTGAACTTTCAGTAGTGATCTTAATGTATGAATTGCCTCAGTAACAGAAGGTTTTCGCCCTTTTCTGCCCATGACTTGTTCATTGATCCATTGATTTTGCCCGTGCAAAAAATGAGCTTCGGAGACAAGGAAACTCTTTTCCGGATCCCGATCCAACTCTCCCGCGAACCAGAAACAGCGGGAACCATTTTTTTCAAGCACCTGTGCCCACTTACTCGCTTCTAAGGAGACACCGTCCGTACCTGCAAACCGTGTTGAAATAAAACCGACGTTTTTTCGCTTCATTGGTTTATGAATCCATCCTTAAGCATAGTTAGTGTTCATCCATAAATGGCTTTTTTGCCCAATCCGCCAGAGGCGGACAAGTCTCTGCGTTATGTTCAAAAAATAATCCTCGGAATATTAAATATATGCCTGCCTGCCCCGTAGGTCCGGCAGATCGTACCGGGGTGGTTATTTTTTTCACATGCCTTGATCTTGAACAAAAATCCTCATTTATGGATAGAAACTAGTTAAAAGTTAGGAATATCTTCTTCAACCGTGTAACAAAGTTAGTTTTCTATGTTATTATGTAGTTTTACTTTTAAATCTCTGCAAAAGTTGGGCCAAATGCGGTAATATTAAATAATATAATATATATCGATTGGTTAGATTGGTGGAGATAAAAACCGGGTGCAATATCGAGGTGATGATTCTTGATAAATTGTGAAATTTATTTCATAATATGAAAAGTATTATACACTTTTGAGGCGATGTTGAGGGGAAAAAATTTGACGGGTTGAACATAACGTCATCTGGACGTTGGCCATGTACAATCGTGCCCATGTCCTTGAAAACGGCAGAGACCTAATTCAAGGTATCACTCATGAATCCATGGCAAATGCTCATACCAAATAAGTCTATCTGAAGATATAATCTGACCATCGAATTTGAAACATTCCAACACCCCAGGGCGAACACATTTGAATCCCGATACATGGAGAATCCTCCACCACCCTAATATTCCTTGACTCTTGAATCAGAATTATTTAACAGCAGGAAAAATTGTGACAACAATTATACGTGTCATATTTGAACCATAGTTATGGTATGCTTATTATACGCCCCGCAATTTACGTTGGATTCTTGGCACTTTTTATCAAAGGAGCAATCAAATGAAGGTGACCGCAAGAGATGTAATGGTTGGAGATTTTGACAAGATTCATTCTAATGCGCCTATTGAAGAGGCTGTGCGATTGATTTATAATGGCAAGATAAGAGAAACCGGCCAAAAGACAGCAAGTGTTATGGTAATAGATAGATTTAACCGTTTGACCGGTGTAATTAGCATGTTCGATGTACTTTATCATTTAAGACCACCGGTTTTGAATTACATGGTCAGCGGTATCGATTTCTGGAACGAAGAACTGGATTCCTACATTAAACGATTTAAGGGATTATCGGTTAAAGAGGTCATGAGTTCTCCGGTATTTTTTGTTGCGCCGGATGATGATTTGATGGTAGTGATCGATCGCATGGTTAGGAAAAAATTACGTCGTCTACCGGTTCTGGAGAGATCCCGCGTGATTGGCATTGTCTATCTTTCCGAAGTATATTATCATCTGTGTAAGAATTTGCTGAACACTGATCTCGATTAAGCCGTGAAATTGTAAACGCTTGATACCGATATGCCAAAAGCAGCACCCCTGCTCCAGAATAATAATGACGTGTCGGTAAACAATCATTGCTTTGGACGATTCGGAAATAAAAAGACATTGTTCTGTTTTCCGTTTTGGCTTTTTGGGTATAACATGTACTATTGATTTAGAACTTATCTCGTTTTGTTCGCCTTTCGAATTCCCAGCTGATCCAGGGCAATGATCCACTTGCAGATATTGGCCGATCCTTCTACCATGGTATATGTCGGTGTATCCCGATACACGCGTGCCAAAGGATATTCGGTGGAATACCCGTATGCCCCCAGAATCCTCATGGCATAGTTGGCGCACTTTGTGACGACTTCACCGGCAAAATACTTTGCCTGTGCCACATCAAGGCCGTTATTCAGCTTTCCCTGATCCTTGACCCAGGCCGCCTTGTAAACCAGCAGTCGAGCTGCCTCAATTTCGGCGGACATCTGAGCAATCATATCCTGATTCATCTGGAACTCACCGATGGATTTGCCGAACTGTTTGCGCTCATTACAATATTTCAGCGATACGTCCAGACATGCCTGTGCAACCCCCACAGCGCCGGCGGCTGCGGAAAGGCGAGTCTGATTGAGGGATCCGAAAAGAATCCGTGCGCCGTCTCCGGGTTTTCCGATAATATTTTCTTTTGGCACCTTTGTATGGTTTAAGAATATCTCACCGGTGGGAGAGGAGTGCGACCCCATTTTCTCCAGAACCGAAGTCTTAACACCGTTAAAGTGTTTTGGCTCTATCACAAAAGCTGAAAGTCCCTTTGATCCTTTTTCCCTATCCGTATAGGCATAATAAATCACCACATCGGCCACATCTGCATTCGAGATCCAGGTCTTGGAGCCGTTTAACAGCCAGTGATCTCCACCGTCTTGAGCGGTTGATGACATTGCCATCACGTCTGAGCCCGCATCGGGCTCGGTAATGGCAAATGCCCCGATATAATCGGCGTTGACCAGCCTGGGGATGTATTTTTTCATTAAGGTATCACTCCCATATTTATACAGGGTAAAAGCGGTACCCAGGCCTTGCATATTGACCTGAACTCTGAGAGAGCTTGAGGCCTTTGCAATTTCTTCAGTTACGATCATTGCGGCCAGCCATCCTAGGTCTTCCCCTCCGTAGGCTTCAGGAATAACGGTGCCGAAAAAGCCGAGTTTTCCCATGGGTTTGACGGCCTCCTTGTACGGGAAATAATGAGTTGCGTCCCATTCATCGGCAAAAGGTGCAATCTTTTTGGTCGCAAATTCACGAACCGCATTTCTTAACATCTGAAGTTCTTTAGACAAAGCAAAATCCATAGTAACACCTCCCGATTCAAAGCAGGGTTTCTTTGTAACTCATTAGGAAAAAAAGAGTATTTAATAGCTATATATTAGGTTACATTAATAACCATATCAATACTTATATTGGACAGAGATATACGCCGTCGTGAAGCGTTCTCCCTGTATCGGGATTCAAATGCGTTTGCCCGGCTACCTTGTCTTGAGATAATTGACATTTTTTCAATATATTTGTACCCTTAAATTTAAACAGTAATGGTTTGAAAACTCTAGAATCTGATTCTTTCTTCAAAAAAAGAAAATGCAGGTTAAGGCCTTAGAAATTCCGAGACGCACGACTGCTATGAAACCGATTGTCGCCATAATAGGTCGTCCCAATGTAGGAAAATCGACTTTTTTTAACCGTGTCACCGGGACGAGGAAAGCTCTGGTGGACGATTTCCCCGGTGTTACAAGGGATCGCCATTATGGGGATGCCACCTGGGACGGCATTCGATTTACTCTGGTGGATACCGGCGGATTCCCGGATGAAGATAAGGATGACTTTGCACACAAAATACGTTTCCAGATCATTCAGGCAATAGAAGACGCAGATGTTATTATTCTTCTTCTGGACGGAAAGCACGGAATTTCTCCTTTTGATGAAGATGTTGTCAAGATTCTTCGTGAATTAACAAAGCCCGTCTTTTATGCGGTTAATAAAATTGACGGGATTGAACAGGAGGTGAAGCTTTACGATTTTTACAGCCTCGGTATAGAGAAATTATATCCCGTTTCAGCCGAGCACCGTTACGGCATATCGGGTTTTCTTGATGACCTGACATCGGTTCTGCCGAAAGAATTTTCAGATGAAACTGTGGATATGATCAAGCTGGCCGTGGTCGGCAAACCCAATGTGGGCAAATCATCGCTGATTAACAGAATTTTGGGTCAAAATCGTTTGCTTGTCAGCGATACTCCGGGAACAACTCGAGATGCCATCGACTCGGTGTGTCATATTAACGAAACGTCGTATCTTCTCATCGATACCGCCGGCATCAGACGTAAGGCAAAGGTTTCAAAAAAGCTTGAAAAATTTTCCATTATTAAAGCGTTAAGAAGCCTGGATCGATGTGATGTGGCGCTGATTGTCATCGACGCCTACGAGGGGATTACCGAACAGGATATCACTATCGCAGGTTATGCATTTGAGCGGGGGTGTGGATGTATTTTTCTTTTGAATAAATGGGACCTTGTTGAAAAAGACAGCAAAACCGCTTTAAAATATTATGAACAGTTAAAAATGCAGGCAAAATTTTTAAGCTTTTCTCCGATCATAACCATTTCAGCGTTAACCGGACAACGGGTTTTAAAAATATTCGGTTTCGTGGATGAGCTGTTCAGCCAGTATTCGACACGTATCGGTACAGGAGCGCTGAACAAGATATTTGAGCGGGCCATTGAAAGAACAGAGCCGTCCCTTTACAGAGGAAGGCGTATTAAATTTTATTATGCCACCCAGGTATCCACCGCTCCCCCCACTTTTGTGTGTTTTGTAAATTATCCTGATGCCGTCCATTTTTCCTATAAGCGCTATCTGATTAACCAGATCAGGGAGAGAGCCGGGCTTGACAAGACGCCGATTCGAATAATCTTCCGTAAACGGTTAGGCAAACCCAAAAAATGATACTGGATTCTGGATACCTAAAAATTAATAGTATAAAAATTTGCTTTTTTTAAGCGGCGAAGCCGCGTTGCATAAAATCGCGAAGCGATTTTATTAAAGGATGACCATTGGATTTGTTTGAATATCACGCGCAAAAATCAGCCCGGGAGTCACGGCCCCTAGCCGATAGAATGCGTCCAAAAAACCTGGATGAATTTGTAGGGCAAGCGCATGCCGTGGGAAAAGGGACATTGATTTCTCATGCCATTGAACAAGATCGAATTTTTTCCATGATTCTCTGGGGTCCTCCGGGATGCGGGAAAACAACCCTTGCAAGAATTTTTTCGGCTGAAACCCGTTGTCATTTTGTCCATTTTTCTGCGGTACTGTCAGGTGTCAAGGATATTCGGGCGGTTATAGAGGACGCAAAAAACCAGCAAAAACTTTTTCGAAAAAGAACCGTTCTTTTTGTAGACGAGATACACAGATTCAACAAAGCTCAGCAGGATGCATTTCTGCACCATGTGGAAAGCGGGCTGATTACTCTGATTGGCGCGACCACCGAAAACCCCTCATTTGAGGTGATATCACCGCTTATGTCCCGGTGCCGTTTAATAACCTTAAAAGCCCTTTCATCGGATGATATTGCCGTGATCGTAGAAAATGCCCTGAAAGACACGGAAAGGGGTTTGGGAAATTTAAATCTGATGATCGAAAACGATGCCCTTTCACATCTTATTCGCATTGCGGACGGAGATGCCCGTGTGGCCCTTAACGGTCTTGAAAGCGTGGCATATCTGGTAATATCTGAAATCGATGCTTCAAAAACAGAAAGCCCGGTGCAAATAACGCTTCAGGTTTTAGAAAATGCTTTGGAAAAAAAGCCCGTTTTATACGACAAGTCCGGTGAAGAACACTTCAATCTTATATCCGCCTTTCATAAAAGTTTAAGGGGGAGTGATCCGGATGCGGCGGTCTACTGGTTGGGACGAATGCTCACCGCCGGCGAAGATCCTTTTTATATCGCGCGCCGAATGGTCAGGTTTGCAAGCGAAGACATTGGAAATGCAGATCCCCATGCCCTCGGAGTTGCATTGAACGCTATGGAAGCGTTTAAGTTTTTAGGGCATCCGGAAGGTGAGCTTGCAATGGCCCAGGCTGCCATATATCTTGCTACGGCTCCGAAGAGTAATCGCATATACCAGGCCTACGGAAAAATTAAAGGGGCTGTTGACGGGTATGGTTCGTTGCCGGTTCCTTTTCATATTCGGAATGCTCCCACAGGACTGATGAAAGAACTCGGGTATGGAAAAGATTATAAGTATGCCCATGATTATAAAGATGCATATATTCCTCAGGACTATTTGCCGGAAAAGCTAAAGGGCAGACTTTTTTATGAGCCAACAGACCGGGGGTATGAAAAGATAATTAAACAGCGCCTCGATGGATGGAGAAACTTGAAAAAAAACCTAAAACACAAACTTAAAACATAAATAAAAATTTCCGGATTTTTTGATCTTTTTATTATCTGATGAAACGATAACAAGCCGGATCAACAGAACGTTATCAGTTTCCTCTCCTGTCTTTCGTATTTTTTCCTTGACTTGTGGGCCGGCCATATTCGAAATCAAATTATCAGTAAAATTGGAGTGTAGCTAATACAAGGTTGAGGCACGTTATGTTGAACGAAAAATCGTAATAAGGGGGAAGGGAAAACCACAATATATAGGATCGGGGGATCATCGGGGTTAGTCAATAATTTTTAATAAGGCCAATCGATATCTAAATAGTATCACAACCTATTAATATTACAAAATATTTCATGTGCTGGCAAGAAGGCACACGTTTTTAAATGATCTATTTCCGTGCTATAGTCTCAATGTGTCCCTAAAAGTACCATGGCTGAGGTAACAAATGGATATTTTAAAAACGATCTCGAATTGATATTTTCAGTTCAAGTTTGGTATCTATTGGTGTTAAAGGATTTCAGCTCTGCCAATTGTTATGAAATTGATAATCTCAAAAAATCTGACTTGTCAAAACCTTTGATCGCTTGTGGGACTCCCAGGATATCATCCGGCTCCAAAACATGCAATGTCTGACAGATCCGAGCTTTGCTCTGATTGCATACAGATGCTATCGTTCAGCGGGTTTGTATCATTTAAGTATTCTATTTCTGTATAATGATCGTTAAACACCTGCCTCAAAAACCGGATACACAGCCTTTTATTTATCGAAACGAAAGTGTAGATACAAAAATTGATGGCGGAACTTTTTCAGACAACACCGCAAAACATTACATTTCATCTGAAAAATATCTTTGAAGAGGGTGAATTAAAGCAAAAGGATGTCCCTAATATCCCGAAAAATCGCTGTTGACAATAAATTTGACCTTCGATATTTGAAATTTATGTTTTGGTTTATTCAATATTTTCATGTCTTGCACTAAATTCTGAAGCGTTATGAAATTTTATAGTTATTGCAAAACAGCTCTTCAATAGGACAGGGGGCTTACAGATGAAAGTTAAAGAATTTATGACAACCAATATCGAATCGATTGACCATAAAAAATCAGTCTACCATGGCATTGAAAGGATGGTAAACAGAAGGATTCGTTCTCTGCTGATTCGATATCCCGGCAAAGAAATAGAATACGGGGTAATTACAGCAAGGGATGTGGTCTTTAAAGTGCTGGCCAAAGGAATCGATCCAAAGAATATCATTGTGTCGAAAATCGCCTCAAAACCCATTGTAGCCATTGATCAGAATGCGGATTTTAAGGAAGTTGCCAAAATTATGGAAGAATCCAATATCGCAAGGGCCTTTGTTTGTGATCAGGATCGGATCATCGGTTTGGTGGCGTTAATGGATGTCATGTCCGCTACCATCATCGCAAGGGCAAGAGGGGAATATGTTTCTTGAAAA
>JASFLX010000070.1:0-11969 GCA_050117895.1 Desulfobacterales bacterium
GGTAAACACAAATTAAGCGAAAAGCGAGGAAGCTATGCAAAAACAGGAATTTATTCGGCAGATAAAAGTAAATAACAGGCCGTATGATATTGCAGATATCAGCCTGTTTCAGGAAAAAGGCATTGCAGATGTAAACAAGCTGCCCTTTTCCATCAGAATCCTTGTTGAAAACCTATTAAGGAACTTGGATGACCGTATTGTCAGAGAAGAGGATGTGCTCAAGATCGCCGGGTGGAAAAAGCGATATGACGAACCCGTGGAAATACCTTTTCATCCGGCACGGGTTTTGATGCAGGATTTTACCGGTGTTCCCGCAGTGGTGGATCTTGCCGCCATGCGGGATGCCGTAAAAGATCTCGGTGGCGATCCCATGAAAATCAACCCGCTGGTACCGGTCGATTTGATCATCGATCATTCGGTTCAGGTTGATTATTTTGGAGACCGGGACGCGTTACAAAAAAATGTGGCCAAGGAATATGAGCGGAATGGGGAACGATACGCGCTTTTGAAATGGGCTCAGAAGAGTTTTAGTAATTTTCGGGTGGTTCCTCCGAATTCCGGAATCTGTCACCAGGTAAATCTTGAATATCTGGGGCAGGTGGTCATGCTCGAAACCATGCACGGTAAAACCATGGCCTATCCGGACACTCTGGTGGGCACCGACTCACATACCACCATGATTGCCGGCATCGGCGTAGTGGGCTGGGGGGTTGGCGGCATCGAGGCCGAGGCCGTCATGCTTGGACAGCCGTATTATATGTCAATTCCTCAAGTGGTCGGTGTAAAAATGGTCGGGGAATTGAAAGAAGGAATCACGGCAACCGATTTGGTGCTGGTGGTGACCGAACTGCTCAGAAAACACAATGTCGTGGAAAAATTCGTCGAATATTTCGGTCCCGGAATGAAGAAACTGTCGGTTCCCGACCGGGCCACCATCGCCAACATGACACCGGAATACGGTGCCACCGTGGGGTTTTTTCCGGTGGACGAAAAGACCATAGAATACCTTCGCCTGACCCACCGGGAAAAACAGTCCGATCTGGTTGAGATTTATACCCGGGCCGTGGGGTTATTTTATACCGGGCAACAAGACCCGGATTACACTGAGATTCTCGAACTCGACCTCTCCTCGATACAACCCTCTGTTGCCGGTCCGGCACGACCCCAGGACCGGATTGAGCTGAAGGATATCAAAGGTAACTTTGCCACGGTCCTGGAGGGCAACTATGATCGTAATGCGGATCTGTCCGGCATCTCCACGTTTCACGACGAATCCGGCTGCCGAACGGTAAGGACACCCCGTTGCAAGGTCACTGAAGTCGGGAAATATCCGGTGGATCTTGACGGAAAAACGGCCACCATCGGCCACGGGAGTATTGTGATCGCCGCCATAACTTCCTGCACAAACACTTCAAACCCTTTTGTCCTGATGGGAGCGGGACTCTTGGCCCAAAAGGCCGTGGCCAAAGGATTAAAAGTTCCTCCGCATGTCAAGACTTCTCTGGCGCCGGGCTCCAAAGTGGTCATTCGGTATCTTAAAGACGCCGGCTTGATGCCCCAATTCGAGGCCCTGGGTTTTCATTTGGCAGCTTTCGGGTGCACCACCTGTATCGGAAACAGCGGTCCTCTGCATCATGAGATCGAGAGAGCGATTACTGAAAATAATCTGACCGTCGCATCGGTGCTGTCAGGAAACCGCAATTTCGAGGCCAGAATCCATCAAAGTATCCGGGCAAATTTTTTAGCATCGCCGTTGCTGGTGGTTGCACTGGCGTTGGCCGGAACGGTGAATATCGATTTAACCTCAGAACCGCTGGGGACCGATTCCGGCGGCCAACCGGTCTATCTTTCGGATATCTGGCCAACCAACGCGGAAATCCAAAGCCTGGTTCACGCGCATGTTCATAAAGAGTTTTTTGAGAGTGAGTACGCCAAAATTTTTGACGGGGACGAATTCTGGCAAGCGTTGGAAGTTACAGAAAGCACCACCTTTGACTGGGATGAACAGTCCACCTATATTAAAAAGCCTCCGTATTTTGAAAATTTCTCACACGATCAGGCCAAGCCTTTGGATATAGAAAATGCCGGTGTGCTTTTACTGTTGGGAGATTCGGTGACCACGGACCATATTTCTCCGGCCGGAGCCATTCCCGAAAATTATCCTGCCGGTCGATACCTGACGGCAAATCACGTGCCTCCCGCTGAGTTTAATTCCTATGGCTCGCGCAGAGGAAATCATGAGGTGATGATTCGGGGAACGTTCGGAAATATTCGCATAAAAAATAAACTGGTTGCCCCCAAGGAAGGTAGTTTTACCATAAAATTTCCCGCAAAAAAAGAAATGTTTGTCCATGAGGCCGCCCTGGAATATATGGGGGAATCCAGACCGTTGATTGTATTGGGCGGCAGAGAATACGGGACCGGGTCTTCCAGAGACTGGGCCGCAAAAGGAACGATTCTTTTGGGAATAAAGGCGGTGATTGCCGAATCTTTTGAGCGGATTCACCGGAGCAATCTGGTTGGCATGGGCGTACTGCCGCTGGTGTTTAAAGAAAATGAGAATTTGGGAACTTTGGGATTAACGGGTTCTGAGACGTTTTATATCAGTGGAATCCAAGATATGAGCCCGCGAAAAGTTCTGGCGGTCAAGGCCGTAGCAGATGACGGAAAAACCACGGATTTTAAAGTAATTTCACGTCTGGATACAGATGTGGATGTCGAGTACTTTGAAAACGGCGGCATTCTGCAATGTGTGCTACGGAAGGTTATTCAGAATAATTAGTCTCCATCCAGAAATGGCCCTTTTCCTCAATCTCTGCGCCTGCCCCGTGAAATGCAGCGCATATTTCTCCGGGGTCAATCTGCGGAACCACTTGTTCCCGCCTCGGGGCGGGACGCGTAATCCCTTGATTGGACTCGGGGCATCCATTCCCCTCGCCCTTGCGGGCAGCTTGATAGCTGTCCAAATCTGCTGTCCTGCAGATTTGCCCTTGACCTTGCGAAAAACTGCTCATTTCTGAATTGGAAACTTAATTTGTGCCCAATATATATACATGGATGGCACTAATTAACCCGTTCTTATGCATACATAAAACAGCAGGTCATCCATGTAAAAGGGAAAAGCGTGGCTTCTATAGGAAAGTCCACGCTTTTTTTAGTTTTTTTCCGGATTAGATAGAGCATTTGCGCTCATAATACGCTGAAGTTCTTTTATCAAAAACCGCTTCATTTTCATGGATATATTTGGCTCCCCGCCATGACCCGCAGGCAAGAACAACCGTTTCTCCAAGGGTGAACTTTCTTTTACAGGCAGAGCATCCTTCTGCATTCAAACTGTTGAGTTTTTCAAGATCTAACATTATTTTTTGTTTTGTCGGTTTCATAAAACGCCCATTTACAATATTTTTTAAAAAGTTTTCGAAAGTTTGACGGTCTCGTTTTCTGTTAAAAAACCTTTTTACAAGTGGTTTCAAAACCTCCCCTCAGGCCCAGTTTCCGTGTTGGGGTGAGGGATTCAATACTCGAAATATTAAGATCATTCCGGAAATTTAATGGTTATTTTTTTACCGCCATTCTTTGTTTTCATTTTTATTTTCAGATCAATACTGCTGTCCCGGATACCTAATGCCAACGGGGTTTTTCCTTTATCCCCCTCGATATGAGTAATTCCGGCCACCGCCTCGAAAATCTTTTCAGCGATATCGGAGCCCGGAGATGGAAGGTCTTTTTTACGATATTCAGCAGTTACCGTTACATTTTTGTCATCTGATCTTATAATGGAAATTTTTTCAGCATTGTTATTGACACCATGCAAAGCAGCCAATGCCAGCCATTTTAACGCGCTTTCATTCTTATCGCTGTCATCTTTAACTTCGGACATTTCTTTTAACGGATCTGCGGTTGCATAACAATCACACAGTTCCTGCACTTTCAAATGTAAACTCCCTTTATCTTTCATGGCGTTTCCTCCTTTGATAAAAAAGTGATCAATCGATAACCGATGGCTTGCACAGATGGCCTTCTTCCATGGCTACACGGCCGCATCCCTCGCATACATATTTCATGGCTGCCAGTTTATCACTGCACATGTGCGTGGTATCGATGTTAAAAATTCCGCAAAAACTACAGTTGGACTTGTCTCCGCAAGGATTGCACAAATGTCCCGGTTCGTTTGCGACGGCCCCGCAAGTGTTACAAGTATATGACATGATTCCTCTCCTTTTATATGATATTCCTGAGCCGGATTGTTTGAAATTCGATGTTCAGGAATAATTAATTTAATATAAATCTTATATGAAATTAAATAATTATAAATTAATTCCAATATATTTATAATAAATTAATGCCACAAAGTGGTATTGTCAATCTTTTTAAAATAAATTAAAAAACCACATATCGACTAATAATAGCCTTTGTCACCAAGATTTATCTCTTTAAGCCGACCATTTTCAAATAGAAGATAACGAATAAAAGATGTTGGGCCCAAATTGTATGGGGCAATGGAAATTATTCAGCCTCACTTGGCG
Source organism: Desulfobacterales bacterium (assembly GCA_050117895.1). Taxonomy (GTDB): domain Bacteria; phylum Desulfobacterota; class Desulfobacteria; order Desulfobacterales; family UBA11574; genus S5133MH16. Next base: position 4,527 of record JASFLX010000070.1, read on the forward strand.
AATCACCTTTTGGAAAATGGGCAATGCTGATGGTGGTGCTTCATCCGACGGGTGATCCCAAAGATATGAAAAACATGGGGGGTGCTTTGTCAGCCAAATTATAAAGGCAATTGAAGAAAGGCAAGAGGGATCAGATCTTGAGTGAACCTCCGGTGCATTTTATTCCTTCCCCCGAATCAGTGTCTGAGCCCCATTCAAATGGCCATGTTTTTTTATTCCCAATTGCAATACGTCACAGGGGACAAGGAGACAATAAATTTTTCTGCGCCATGCTGTATGGTTAGGCTTAATTATCAGTAAGAGCCACCCTAAATGTCACACTCCGGTTAAATTTTCTATCTTTATCTGTGATTTCTTCTCGTATAGGTTCACTTGAACCTACACCAATTGCTTTAATACTCTCTGCATGAATACCTTTAGAGGAGAGGATGGACATCACATTATTTGCGCGCTTCAGGCTGATTTCCATGTTTGTTTTTTCTGTTCCGGTCGAATCAGCATGCCCGACAATTTCTATGTAAATCTGTTTGTCAAAATTTTGCGCCAGATCATATAACTTTGAAATATCAGTTGCCAGATTGTTAAGTATATCCATGTGATCAGGTTCAATTTCTGTTTCACCAATGTGAAATAGAAGAGTCTGCTTTTTAATCTTTTCACTAATTATTTCGATGTTCTTTAGATCCGCTTCAACGACGTTGTCTTCTTGATAGTTTACAATTCCAGGAATAGCCTTTACTATCCTTCTTGTTTCAACAAACCATTGATAAGAGGCTAATCCTTTAACTTTGAGGGTGCCATTTTTAAACTCAAGGTTTATGGTTTCAGGAGGACTGAGTATGTTTTTGATCCTTTTCAGTGTAAATTCCGGATAAAATGAGTGGTAAGACTCCCAGTGCATAATGGTTTTTTCCGGTTTAAGCTTCGTTTCCTTCAATATCTTCATTGGATCAGAGGCTAAAGGATCACGAAGCCCAGTGATGTGATATTTACCGGAACGTTTTTCCACAGTGGTAACAACAATTCCAGGTTCCCCGCGCAATCTTTCCAGAAATTGTGCCCGTAGCTGATGTTCTCGGAGGGAATAAAAGGACCAGATTGCAGCAAAAAAGACAATTCCGCCTAAAATTAACCACAACAAAGGAGAAATTTTACGTTCTTTCTCCTTAGCTTGAAACTGCAGACAGGATTCAAGCTGACTCTTTATGGCTTCAAAAGGGGCGGTATTACCATCGAAAGATTCAAGCGCTTCGCTGTGCAGCAGGTGTAAATCATTTAAAGCTTCACGGAAAGCAGATCGAACATCAAGTGGCGGTGTTCCCCGAATAACCGCCGCCAGCGTGGCATGGGGACTCTGTTCAACCCAAACACTGCGATCCCCCCCGATCCGCAAGGTATCAAGGCTCTCGTCTTTTTCTATGTTAAATGAGTCCTGAACGAAGTCTTGTATCGCCGTCAACATGCCGGCAACAAGGTCCGGATCCTGGGTGACCACCTCCTTTGCCACCACATGCTGTAGTACCAGCCCGGTTTTACTATGAATGAGAAATACCTGTTCAACCTGGTATATAAGGGTGTTTAATAAAACAATCTCTGCAAACGGTTTTTTGGTAATCAGTGACTCCATACGCCACTTCAGCCCCTGGATGGAAAAAGTGTGCTCAAGAATCTTATTGAATGACTGGATCATGTTGAGGATTATGGAATAAATTGCCTTTCGAATAGAAGGACCCATAACGGGATAAAGTGTATCCGCAATGGCCTGGGGATTCTTTTTGATAGACACTCTGAGGCCTTCTTCGATATTGGGTTCTAATGCTTTGGCTATCTCTTTATCACGAGATGACCGTAGCTTAATGGCCTCAGGGAGAACCCGCTCGACATCTTTTACAAGAAGTTTGGGGTTATCCAATCGCTCCTTTAGTTGAACGATTTGCGTTTGTTCCCTGTCAAAAAGAAGCCGTCGTATTTCGTCTAACTCGGTTTTCTTCTCGGGCTTTTTATTCCCAGACTCTTCCTTTGGGAAAGTCTTGTTAAAAGAATCTGTCAAAACCTTGATCCTTCCAATAGGGTTTAAAATCCATAAACGATTTGTTCAAAGTTTTAATGATAAAAGTCAGTCCAAAAGGACTGCAAACCATATAACTCTGTAGATCACCCGGGTTAAGACCATAATGGCCTAACAGAAGGCTCAATCAATCTGAGGAATATCAAATTCCTCTTTTAAGCGCATTGACATTTCCATTAAGAGGTTCGCCAGTGCCAAACGATCGGTTTTGTCTTTACCCAGCTCACTGACTGATTGTTCAATATGGGAGAAGGTTTCTTCATGTTTTGTGCGAATTTCTGCCATTAAATCTTTAGACTGCTGCAGAATCTGCTCTTGCAAGTCCTTTTGTACTTTTACATTCTTTTCATCCAGCTTGGTGACTTTCTTTTCCAGATTCTTGTTTGTATCCTTTTGCATTGCTGAAAGCTCTTCTACGGCCTCGGTTCGTTCATCTTTCTCCGTTTTAAGCTGATCGGCTAAAGATTTAAGTTCTTTTTTGATGTAATTTTCTAAAGAATCAAAAGTTTTCTTTGTGTCGTCTCTCAAATTGGTAATCTCTTTTTGTAAAAGCGCTTCTAAACGGGTGAATTTCTGTTCATATTGTCGTGCTTGGGCGCCGAAAAGAAGATTTCTTACTTTTTCTATACGTTGAGCCTCTGCATCTTCAACACCGGAGGGCTGGGAGGTAACGGTATCATTTTTCGTCATATCTGCCTGCTTTTTTACAGGTGAATTGGTTTTTCCTTTTTTCGTTTTCATATTCAGCCTCCTTTGTTTTCATTTATTCAAATTCCCGTTATTTTTTTATACTAAAAAGCGCTTTTTTGTACTAGATGTCTTACCGATCATCTCCGCATTGCTTTAATTCATAAATTGATAACACAGAATGTATGAGAATGCAAATATCATTTTATCATAATGAGTTACACTATATTCTGCTTGACTAAAAACTTTGTATGTGACATTTTAAATATTAAGATTTCGTATTGCCAAAAACTGTGAATTACTATGGACAAAAAAGCTTTGATCAAGAAGAAAATATGCATGCTGGGAGGGTATGCTGTGGGGAAAACGAGTCTTGTCAGACGTTTTGTGCATAGTATTTTCTCCGAGAAATATCACATCACGATCGGTGTCAAAATAGACAAAAAGACAGTCATAATCGGCGGCCAGGAGATCAAACTTTTACTTTGGGATATCGCGGGTGAGGAAGAGTGTTTTACGATACCGCCCTCATATCTGAAAGGATCCGACGGTTATCTGTTGGTAATTGACGGCACCCGAAGTACAACCTATGATCAAGCACTGGATATCCAAAAACGCACTCAGAAAGCCGTAGGCGAAATTCCTTTTGTCGTCGTTCTAAACAAAAACGATCTGGTTGATGAATGGAAACTTGGCAAGAATATATTGGATGACATGCGCCGGAGAAATTGGTTACTGATAGAAACCAGTGCGAAACTGGGAACTGGTGTTGAAGAAGCTTTCAATACAATAGCACAGAAAATGCTTTCCCAATCTTAAACGAGGCTATAGATTTCCCTCATAAATCTATAATAGTTCCAGCACGTGCAAGCTCGATTTTTTCCTTACATCCCTTGCAGCTTCTGGCGAGTGCCTCGTCGATCCAATTGCGTTCCGACCACTCTCTGTTGGGATCATGGTGGCCGATATACGTGTGTTTGACACAGCACTTTAACGACATTTCTTTGACATCCTCAATACAACTGTGACCCCAGTCTATCCGCTGGACCGGATTGGATGAACCGATGCCTGAGAAACCGTCATATTCCGATCGCAAGTATTGGCCATCACGATAAAGAACGTCTGCATCTCTGGCGTGTTCAGTAAGTCGTGCTTCCGCCTCTTCGCTTGCTTTTTGCTTAGGATCATCGGGTTTATTTCCATACCTAAGCTCGTGATCTGTGCAAAATACAAATTTTTTTCCGCCATGCTCTATTTTATATGCAAGGCAAGGGGCAGGATGATATACGTCGAAGGCGGTGATGCGGGTGGCACCAATCTTAATGAACTCATTTATATCATGCAGTTTCCAGTCTATGCTTTTTTCCTTGTCAACCGGGGCCGACTTAGTCATATTCCTGATCTCGGTCCCTTGGAACTTAGCCGGCATAATACTGAAGTTTATAGGAGTTTGAACACCAATCACTTCATCCCGAACGAATTTTGAAAATATTCCCAGATAGCTATTAAGGGAGTATAGAAACTGATAGTTTCCATAGATATGAATGGTGTTACGGGGATCAAAACAGACTGCTGCCTGATCAAAACCTTCTGTGTGATCGAAGTGAGAATGGCTGCCGAAGATATGAAGGTGTCGTTCGCTTTGATTGTCCCACTTGACTTGCAGATCCTTGGCGCAGTTTCGGAATCCACTGCCGCAATCTAATACAATATCGTATCCGTCGGAAGTTTCAATATGAATGCAAGTTGTCCAGCCACCGTAGATACGGGGTAGGTTGATACTGAATCTTTCCCTGTATTTAAGAAGCGTTTTCCGATTAATTGGCCCACCGAGGTATTCGGTCAACGTGCGGTTAAGTTGGTTCCCGTTAATGATATGTTTTGAGAGATCCTCAAAAACCATCTTAAGGAGCTCGTAATCCATTAACTCTTGAAGAGCAACAGTTTCATGAGTTGCAGGAAAGGTAGAACCGCTTCCCTGAACTCCATAAAAACGGATACGCATGTTTTTTATTGAGTGGCCCATTTCGACTAATCCTTCCAGCAAGAACCAATCGCTATTTTATCAGATTTTTAGGCGATGGATTTTTGGCCTTTTGCAATTCTTTCTCAATCATTTCTGAAAAACCCTGCATGCTGCGCTTTCGAAGGCGCCGGCCGTTAATAAAAACAGACGGCACACCCCTGACGTTGGCTTTTCTTCCATCCCGTATGTCGGCACGCACCTTTTCGGCAATGGCCGGGTCTTTCCGGTCTTTTTCAAACCGGACCATATCAAGTTTCAACCGCTCGGCAAATGCGCGGATCTTTTCATCGCTGAGGTCTCTGTAGTGTGCGTATAACAGGTCATGAAAGGGCCAAAACTTGCCCTGCTTTTGTGCTGCCAGGGCGGCTTTGGCTGCCAGGTCGGAATACTTGTTGGATCGGAGGGGAAAGTTTTTATAAACAATCTTTACTTGTTTAGGGTATTTTTCGATCACCTGATCGAGGAGAGACGTGAGTCTCGAACAATGCGGTCACTGGAATTCACTGAAAACCGCAATAATCACCGGTGAATTCTCGGAACCCTTATAAGGGGAACCCGAAGTATCGATCTTCTGAACAAATTCCAGCTGGACAACCTGAATGGTTTTGTCCTTACGACTACTCAAGAAAAGAACATCCGAACCTTGGATCAGCTGCAACCTGTCATAGTCTTTGCCCACGTTGATTTTTTCAGTCAAACGACCGTTGGCAGCGTAAATCAACAATTCCCCTTTTGGGTTGAGCACATAAATTTCGTTGCGATGGGTCGAAAAAGCCATATCAACCGGCTGGTCTTCAAGCTTAAATGTTTTCAGAACATTGTATTCCACTTCTGCATGAACCGGTGCCGGGATACCCACGCATATCAGCAGGATCGGTATTAGTGCATGGAGTCCGAATTTCATAATAAATCCCCGTTTCCGTTTGTTTGGATGGCGTTTGCAATATAAAGAATGACACTTAAAACAAAAAAGCTCAAGTTTTTTAATTAGAAGCCATCTCAAAAATAGGATTTTGGCTCAAGGTCAAGGCAGGAACGAGTTTCAACCCGCCCCGAAAACATCACGGGATCACCGACAGGCATACTCAAGTATGTCGAGGTCTTGAAACCAGGGCCTAACACAGAGATTGGGGAAAAAGACTTTTTTGAGGTAGTTTCTAGTGTCCATCCAAAATCTGAATAATCTTGCGATATATTTCTGGTTTATATGTCACTATTATTACAGCAAATCTATGAAAATATTTTCATAAAATTAAGACAAATATTTTTTAAAATGTCAGATGTTATCTTTTTATATTTATTATAACTATTTAATTTATTTATAATATTTCTATACATAACTATTTTGGCCCGACTTTTGCAGATAACTGTTTAAAAGGTATCAAAACAATGCCTGATAATATATTAAAGAAAATTTTTATCATTTTTTAATAAAAGGATAAAAAATAATCAAAAGGCGGTAAGGCTTTTCTGCGAGAGATGATAAGAGATCAACAAAAAAGGAGCAAATAAAAATGATTAATCTTATATTACTATCGTCAGTAACTCTTGTTTTATGCACATGGATTAATCTTTATGCAAAGCGTAAAAAGGAAATAAAGATAATGCAAGAACAGACCAAACAAATTATTTTAAAAAGGCTGGAGAATATTTAAAATGAGTAGAAGCTTCCCAAGACAGAAAAAATGAAAAAAAACCAACTACAGATAAAACCGAAATCAAAACGCTTAAATATTATGCTACCGGAAGAGTTAATCAAAAGAGTGAATACCTTTTGTGATGAAAAAGAAATGACTATTCAGGATTTTGTGACGGATGCTATCATAGAAAAATTAGAACTTTCATATAAAGAAAGAAGAAAAAAACCTCGATTATAGACGATATGCAGACCACAAACAACTATCCATCATTGGTCACTTTCAACTCTTTTAAGCCCCAACGCCACCCAGGTGTAAGAACCTTCTCCGGTAAGCGCTGCGGCCCAGGCATGTAACGCTACTCTTTCCAGAACGGTAAAACCCCTCTGGGAGAGCTCCTTTTCTATATCCGCTGCCTGAACGTCGTAGAAACCGGAGACCACTAACAAATCTCCTTTTAGGGGTAAAAGACGACGGTAGTGGTCAAACATTTCCAGATGAGTGACGGCATGGAGGTTGGCAAGGATTAAATTGAAACTTCCCGAAACCGCATCCACCGATCCGCGAAAAAGGTGGAGCCTGTCTTCCATCCGATTCAAGGCCATATTTTGCATAGAAGCCTTTATTGCACCGGCACAAATATCGCATCCCAGTGCGGTGGTGCCATTTTTCAAAGCCGCAGCAAGCCCTAATATTCCCGATCCACATCCGATATCCAGGATTCGAGCTTCTCTTTTAATTTCTAATCGTTGTAGAATGGTAAGTGCTGCTTTTGTTGAGGGGTGAGCGGGGGGGAAGGAACGGGATTTCAAAACCAGGCGGTCTTCTCCCATTTTGGGTTTTCGGATGCTGAAGGGGGAGCGGATTACTAAATTCCCTATGCGATAAAACATTTGTTAGTATGGGCTTTCTTTTCTAACCATTGAGACCTTTGCAAAACGTCCCCTTTTGCCCAATTCCGGCGTCCCCGATAATCGGGATCTACGCTTCGCTTCGGCAGGCTCAAACTTTAACCCGCCACCGAA
>JASFLX010000071.1:0-11897 GCA_050117895.1 Desulfobacterales bacterium
TATCATTCCAGTCAAATCCTGTTTTGGCCGCACGCTCGGAAACTCTGTAAGCACGCATCAGGGCCGGAAACCCGGCCGGTACTGAATCTATAATCGATGTCTTTTTAGTAAGGCTTTTTTCTTCCTTTTTTATCTGATGCCACTTCGCCCTCACTTCCTCAACACTGTCAATTCTCTGGTTACCAAAAACATGGGGGTGGCGACGAGTCATCTTCTCAACATTGAAATCAATGGCATCCTTGATATCAAAATGGCCCATTTCCCGGAACAATATGGATAGAAAAAGAATATGAAACAATACATCACCCAGCTCTTCACAGACGCCGTCAGGGTCTTTTGATTCAATAGCATCAACAAGTTCGTATACCTCTTCCAACAGATAAACCGCTATGGTTTCGGGTGTCTGCTTTCTGTCCCAGGGGCATCCGTTTTCACCCCTTAATATCTCAATTAAATTGATTATGGAATTTATTTCCATGTGGCCTCGTCTCTGCTGAATAAATTCTATTTATTTTTCTTCCACGCCTTTTTAATCGTTGCTATTTTGGCTGAAAAAGCATGTTTCATATCTTTGGAGACAACTTTGGCTATCTTCTCAGAGACCAACGTCACATAAGGAGAAAGCAGGGAATCTTTGATGACAGGTGTGCCCTTGGGGAGAAAAGCGGTAAGTGCAATGAATAGAACTGAGACAATCAGCACCCCTTTCATGGCGCCAAATACAGATCCGAGAATACGATCAAGCCAACTCAAAAATGCTATTTTAAGCAGGTAATTTATGATGATACCCAGGATGCTGATAATAATGAAAACGCCACAAAAAAGGATCAAAAAGCTCAATATGTTAAGGTATCCGGTGTTGGTAATCCATTTTGATAAAGGCTTTGCAACCAGCGGGTAATAGGTAAAAGCAGCATAGAATCCACCCAACACCCCAATTATGGAAGATAATTCCTTGATAAGCCCTCTGAAAACACCTCTTATCAAGCAATAGCCTAAAATTACTATAACTATTATATCAAAAAAATTCACGGGAACCTTTATATGGGTTTATAATGCTATTGTATTGAAATATAACAGAATATCTTGAAAAATTACAAAAAGATAAATAAAATCAAAAAGATAAAACTTGTTATTATTTCATGGAGGCAAATTAACAAAGCATATATTTCGAGTCAAGGAATTTTTCTTTTTCTCTTGTGTCTTAAATTGGTGTTTGCAATAGTTAAAAAAACTATGGTATGTGAAAGTTATAAAATATGCGCCGAACACGGCATCGGCTCAACTTTTAGATATGGATGAAATCACCGAAAATAATCAGATCAGATTGACCTTTTTAGACTTAGATCTTGCAAGGCAACTTTTCGGCGAACATAACAGCAACCTTAAAAGAATTGCAGACACAATAGACGTGTCAATCCATGCCAGAGGCAATACGGTTTTTATTCAAGGGGATACGGTTACAAGAAGCCTTGCCAAAAATATACTCAAACAACTTTACGGCTTGTTAAAAGATAAATATCCAATTTATCCAAACGATATCGATTATGCAGTCAGGATTCTAAGCGGAGATGACCGTATCAACCTCAAAGATATTTTTCTAAATACGGTCTACATTACCTCAAAAAAGCGTAATGTAATTCCCAAAAGCCTTGCCCAAAAAGAATATATAGATGCTATCCGCATCTCTGATATGGTCTTCGGTATCGGCCCCGCCGGTACAGGCAAAACCTATCTTGCCATGGCTATGGCGGTCGCAGCACTTTCAAAAGGGCTGGTAAACCGTATAATTCTCACCCGCCCTGCGGTGGAAGCCGGGGAAGCGCTTGGATTTCTGCCCGGAGATCTTGCGGAAAAAGTGGATCCGTATTTAAGACCTCTTTATGACGCGCTTCATGATATGATGCCATTTGAAAAAGTGTCGAATCTGATAGAGCAGGGGGTCATAGAAGTGGCGCCTCTTGCTTTCATGCGAGGGAGAACCCTAAACGATTCCTTCGTTATTTTAGATGAAGCCCAAAATACAACTTCTGAACAGATGAAAATGTTCCTGACCCGGATAGGATTCAGTTCCAAAGCGGTTATCACCGGAGATATAACCCAAATCGACCTTCCCGTTGAGAAACCTTCGGGGCTTATCGAAGCAAAAAATATCCTGCAGGGAATAGATGGAATAAAGTTCATCTTTTTTTCAAAAAAAGATGTGGTGCGACACGGATTGGTTCAGAAAATTATCAAGGCATATGAAGATCTGGATGCCGGCAGAAAGAATAATTATAATTCGCAATGAAAATTGAAAAAAACAAAATATCCGTAAAAATGTTTTTTGGAACCAGCGACCATATTCGATGGAGTATTCTCATCGGTGTCACAATAGTTTTTACCATTTTCCTTTATCCCAACCTTATCATCAAAAAGCATTCTTACAAATTAGGTGATGTCGCTGCAAGCAATATCAAGGCCACAAAAGATTTTTTAATAGAAGACAAGGATGCCACAGAAGCCAACCGAAGGGAGGCTGTGGAAAAGATTCTAACCGTTTACGACCATGACGTAACGCTGTCCTCAACAATCAGCCAGAATGTCAAAACAGCCTTTAACGATATTCGAATGATTTTTAAGGCCGAAAAAAATCAAAATAAGACGGCACGAAAACCATCAAAAACCGCTTCTACCGATACCGTTAAGAGAGCAATGACCGTCAATGACCTTATATGGGAAAAGAAAGTCAATTTTGAAGAAAAAATAGGTATTTCTGTGAGTGACGGCGCCTATAAAATCCTCGAAGAAGAAGCCTTTCTCCCGGATATTGCAAATCTTATCTGCAGCATTTTAAAAGAGATATTGAATAACGGTGTAGTCACAAACAAAGAGCTTCTATTAAAAGAAGCCGATAAAGGTATAATTTTAAGGAATATCACGACCAAAAACGAACTGGTTGTTCAAAACTTAAAACACTTTTACGGTCTTGACCAAGCCAAAACCATGGTCAAAATTATCGGTCATCCCCTTCTCAAAAACATTGATTATACCCTGCGAAATATGATTGTAGATTTTGTTCAAAGGCTTATCCAGCCCAACATCACCCTAAACAGAAGTGAAACCGAGGAACGGAAACAAAAGGCCGATGAAGAAATCAAGCCGGTATTTTACAAGATAAAAGCCGGGGAAATGCTGCTGCGCGAAGGAGAAAGAGTTACAAAAGTCCAGCTTTTAAAACTCAAAGCCTATGAGGAAGGAATAAAACATGAACAGATTTTATCAAGTTCCATTGGATCCGCACTGATAATTCTGTGCATTCTGATGACCACCTATATTCTTTATATACATCGTCCAAGTCAAACCGATCTTAGCAACAACAAAAATCTGCTCTTTATGGCCAGTGTCCTCGTAACTTTTTTTTTCATTGCCAGAATATCGGCATCATTGGCTGAGTCTATGGCCCGTTATACCTCTTTCCCCATATCCGCACCATCAATCTCTTATGGTATTCCCCTTGCTGCAGGCGCCATGACCATCTGCCTGTTTTTGGGCCTTGAACTGGCTATTCCCATGGCCATGCTCATTGCAATCGGCACAGCCTTTATTTTTAAAAACAGATTTGATATTTTTCTCTACTTTTTGATCAACAGCGCAATGGCGGCATTCTGGATGCAGAACTGCCGGGAACGCAAAGTATTTATCAAAGCCGGTCTAAAACTCGGGGTGTTGAATGTTATACTTGTAACGATTATAGATACTTATCTAGGGGGTTCTTCAATTGTCAAACTTTTATGGGACTGGGCCTTTGCGTTTACGGGAGGTGTGGGAGCAGGAATCGTCACCGCCGGCATCACACCATTGGTAGAAATAGCCTTTGGTTATACGACCGACATCAAACTTCTTGAACTTGCAAACCTTGATCAACCGATTCTCAGGAGACTTATGATAGAAGCTCCGGGAACATATCATCATTCTGTGGTTGTCGGTACCATGGTTGAAGCTGCGGCCTCCGAAATCGGTGCGAATTCCCTGCTTGCCAAAGTTTGCGGTTATTATCACGACATCGGCAAGATAAAAAAACCACTCTATTTTATCGAAAACCAGACCAACGGCATTAATAGACATGACAAACTTGCCCCATCCATGTCGAGTCTTATCCTGATCTCTCACATTAAAGACGGCGTTGAAATCGCCCGGAAAAACAAACTCGGCCAAGATATCATCGACACGATCAGGCAATCCCACGGAACGAGCCTTATTAGCTTTTTTTATGAAAAAGCAAAGCAGTTAAAAGGTGAAGACGCAGTAGATATCGACAACTTCAGATATCCGGGCCCAAAGCCTCAGACCCGGGAAGCCGGCCTTGTCATGCTGGCTGATATGGTTGAAGCAGCATCAAGAACTCTTGCTAATCCCACACATTCCAAAATTCGGGGGCTTGTGCAAAACCTGATAAACAAGGCATTCTCAGATGGTCAGTTAGATGATTGTGAGCTGACATTGAAGGATTTGCATAAGATTGCAAAAAGCTTTCATAACATATTATCAGGAATGTACCATCACCGCATTGAATATCCTGAAAAACCTCTCCTTGGCAACGGAAAGGAAAAAAATGGAAGTTCTGTTAGACAACAGACAAAACAAATACAAGATATCTCTGAAAAAAATAAAACAAAAGGCCAGGGACATCTTAAACGCCTTGGCCTGTCCTGATGCAGAGCTTTCCATCCTTATCGTCGATGATCCCGAGATAGGTGAACTTAATAAGAAATATCTGGATCGACACGGGCCGACAAATGTTATCGCATTTCCCATGCGTACCGGCCAATTTAATAATATAGCCCCGCAGCTTCTCGGCGACGTGGTCATTTCCATTGAAACCGCCGCAAGGGAGGGAAAAGTGGTAGGCATAAGCATGGAAGAACGTTTTACCCAGCTTTTAGTACATGGCATCCTTCACCTGCTGGGTTATGATCATGAAAAAAATAAAACACAAGCATATGAGATGGAAAAAAAGAGCAACGAAATTCTTAAACTGATTAAAACCTAAATGGAGGATATTAGATGGCTGGATTAGCTGTAAATGTTGACCATGTCGCCACCTTAAGAAACACAAGGGGAGACGTCAGTTATCCTGATCCTGTTGCGGCAGCTGTCTTGGTGGAACTGGCAGGAGCGGACGGCATTGTGGTGCACCTGAGGGAAGATAGACGTCACATCCATGACCGTGACCTCAGAATTTTGCGAAAGGTTGTTCAGACCAAACTTATCCTGGAAATGGCTTCAACGGACGAAATGGTTGGAATCGCTCTTGAAATTCAGCCCGATCTCGTGACCCTGGTTCCGGAAAGGCGTGAAGAGCTTACTACCGAAGGCGGACTGGATCTAATTGTGCAAAAAAATGCAATTGCTGAAACCATAGGTACTCTGCAAAATAGCGGAATCCCTGTAAGTATCTTCATTGATCCTGATCCGGAGCAAATAAAACTGGCCCATCAGATAAATGCGACCATGATTGAAATCCACACCGGAACATTCTGCGAAGCAACAACACACAAGCAAAGAAACCAGGCATTTTCGCACATTGTGGATGCCGCCAAACTTGCCCGTAAACTAAGAATAGGTGTCAATGCCGGCCATGGTTTGTGTTATAATACCATAAAATTTTTTAAAGGTCTTAGTGAAATAGACGAATTCAGCATCGGACACAGTATCGTCTCAAGAGCGGTGCTTGTGGGAATGGAACGGGCTGTAAAAGAAATGTTGGCACTTATTAAAGACCTTTAGTTTCAATCATAACCGGTAAGTATGGATTTTTTTGGGGCGGATGGAATGATATAGAGATCGTAAATAACTCTACGTAAAAAATGAACCGTGGGCAATTGTTGTAATTATAAGATAACCACTTACTCGGTTAAAGACACAAAAAAGCTGGGGGAAAAGATAGGCAAAAGGCTGAAAGGAAAAATTGTTCTTGCCTTGACCGGCGACCTCGGAAGCGGAAAAACTTCTTTTGTTCAGGGATTGGCCAGAGGTCTTGAAGTCCCGAATGACTATTTCATAACCAGCCCTTCTTACACCTTGATTAATGAATATCCGGGCAGACACCCCCTTTTTCATGTTGACCTTTACCGCCTTGAAGATCCTGTCGACTTTGAAGATATCGGTCTCTATGACATACTTGACGATAACTATGTTGTGGCTATTGAATGGGCAGACAGAATCCGGCAGGAACTTTTACCCGATTACGTAACCATAAAATTTGAAATGTCAGGGGACACATCTCGAGAAATTTGCATGTCCGCATATGGAGTAAATTCGGTTAATCTGTTAAATAAAATAAAAAATCGACTTTAGGAAAAAATATTAACCTAAACCAAAACCGCCTCCTGCACCTTTAAAAATAACCATCCCCCTGGCATCACCGGGCAAAAAACTGATATGGACACACAGGGCTAAGCTTCTACGAATGATGGTCTTTGGGCTTTGAATGGTTTCGTCCACACTACAATTTGTGATATTGAATTCCCGGGATAAAATAATGCGGTTGTCATGGCGAAAGTGGATCCTGTCAATTCGGGCGGTTTCATTGATTTCTGCCCGAAACCGGATAAACCTCAAGGTGGCTTCTTGATTATTGATAATAACAGGAGTTGGAATCGCGAAGTGAAACCAGTTGGTGGTGTTTTCCTTTTGATAAATCAGAGTTCCCCAGCCCGACCGGCGGGGTTCTGCATGTTCGTTTCCTGTTATTCCCACAATTCTGTCAGGATATTCGATTTGAACGTTAACACCGTGTGCCCAGAACTCATATTGCGCCATAACAGGTCCTCCTTATATCTCACTTGAATCTAACTGTCGTCCATCCATAAACTGCATCTTTCGGCCCCGGGCGGCGTTCTCGCTCGTTTTCAATCCTCGACATAGCGCGCTATGCCTGTCGGAGATCCCGTGATGTTTTCGGGGCGGTTGAAAACTCGCTCGGGCCTTGCCGAAAACCAAAATCTACCATTTCTGGATGGAGACTAACTGGGTTTAATAGACGGAAAAAGTATTCAATTTTCTTACGTTCGCCCAATAAGGATTGTACATTAAACAAAAAATATTAAAAGAAGGCAACTTGCGTGTCAACAATCTATATTTTATAAGATATATCAATAAGGACAATTCATCTTTATTTCTTTACTGAAGAGCAATTTTAAGCTATAAACATTTTTTAGTTTTATTTTTTAAGCCAAAAAACTTTTAATCGAATCATTATTTGATTAACCGATTATCATTAAACATAGAGGCTTACAAAGTGAGTTTAATTGTACAAAAATATGGCGGCACATCGGTAGCTGATCTTGAACGGATCCGTAATGTCGCAAAACGGGTTGCAAAAACTTATGATAAGGGTAACAACGTCGTCGTCATTCTGTCGGCCATGGCCGGAGTCACGGACGACCTGATCGATATGGCAAGCCAGATTTGCGAATCACCGAGTAAACGTGAACTCGACGTTCTACTGGCCACAGGCGAACAGACAACGGCAGCGCTTCTGGCAATAACCCTAAAAAACATGAACTACCCTGCCCTGTCCATGCTTGGACACCAGGCTAAATTGGTTACCGATTGCACTTTTGGTGATGCACGAATTATCGAAATCGGTACCGAGTATTTTATAGACCTTATCAAAAAACGAAATATCATCGTAGTGGCCGGATTTCAAGGATGTGATATCAGAGGAAACATCACAACCCTTGGTCGGGGAGGTTCAGACACGAGCGCCGTGGCCATCGCCTCTGCTCTTAAGGCGGATCTCTGCGAAATCTATACCGATGTAGATGGTATCTACTCCGCCGATCCCAATATTTGCGAGAAAGCAAGAAAGATTGATAAAATTTCCTATGATGAAATGCTGAACATGGCCAGTCTTGGTGCCAAAGTCCTGCAGATCCGGTCCGTGGGATTTGCTAAAAAATATAATGTCCCGGTTCATGTAAGATCATCTTTCACTGAGGAGGAAGGAACCATGGTTGTTAGTGAAGACGCCGGCATGGAAAGTCTTATTGTATCCGCAGTTACGCACGATAAGGATCAAGCTCGCATTACCCTTAAAAAGGTTCATGATCAACCCGGAGTGGCAGCCAAAATTTTTTCACCCATCGCCGAAGCGGGTATTATTGTGGATATGATCATTCAAAATACCCGAGCCCAAGGCCAAACGGACCTCACATTTACAGTCCCCAAAAAAGATTTTCAAGCGGCTATAGAAATCGAGCGGAAGGTAGCGGATGAAATAGGGGCAGTGGACGTTCTGGGGGATAAAAACATTGCCAAGGTATCTGTTGTGGGCGTTGGCATGAAAAATCACTCTGGAGTGGCATCAATAATGTTTAACACTCTGGCTAGGGAAAATATTAATATAATAATGATCAGCACTTCGGAAATCAGAATTTCCTGTGTCATCGAAGAAAAATATACCGAGCTTGCGGTTCGGGTTCTTCATACCGCATTTGGATTGGACAAAGAAGATTAATTCGGATTGGCCTGGGTTTTAAATGAAAAGATTTGATACTGACCAAATGGTCTTTACTATGGTATTGGCAGCGGCAATCCTTGGTATCATCATCTACAGAGTTCTTCATCCGTTTTGATAGAGATTGCTTCTGCAAATCATTAATGCCGCTATGAAAAAAATACTCCTTCCCTTTTTCATCCTTACTGTCTTGCCGATACAGCTCAAGGCCCAACCACTGGCAGATTCTCCCAAATACCAAAAGGCCAGGAAAAAAATGGTTTCATCACAGATCCGTTCAAGGGGCATATCAGATGAGAAAGTCCTGAATGCCATGAGCCAGGTCCCCCGGCACCGCTTCGTACCTGAAGAACTCGTTTCCCAGGCTTATGCGGACCACCCTCTTCCCATCGGCCAGGGCCAGACCATATCCCAGCCATACATAGTGGCTTTGATGACCGAAAAATTGAAGCCTACAGGAGACGAACGTATTCTCGAAATCGGTACCGGTTCAGGCTACCAGGCTGCCATTCTCGCCAAGGTTGTCAAAGAAGTCTACACCATAGAAATCAAAGAAAAACTATACAAAAAAGCAGAAAGCTTACTCCGGTCACTCGGTTTCTCAAGAATTAAAACCCGTCACGGCGACGGCTACTTTGGCTGGCCTGAAGCAGCTCCCTTTGACGGTATCATGATCACTGCGTCTATCGACCATATCCCTCCGCCACTTTTAAAGCAACTCAAAAACGGCGGGCGACTCATTCTTCCCCTTGGGAATCCTTTCAGCTATCAGCATCTAAGCCTGGTCACAAAACATGACGACCAATACATGGTCAAACAAATCACCGGGGTTCTCTTTGTTCCCATGACAGGTCATGCCCTTAACCCAAATCGGACGATTACAGAAGATATTCCATGATACGGGTGTATTACCAGTTTGTTAATTGCTATCCAAGACTTTTTGGTTTCAGGTTTCAGGTGTCAGGTTTCAGCTAATTCGTTTCTTAATTCTGACACCTGAAACCTGAAACCTGAAACCTGATTGCAAGGCTTTCGCTCAAAAAATGAATAAGTTAATGTGTGAAAACCATTTTAACAAATCGGTAATGCTCCCCTTGATACTTCCTGCGGTTTTCTTATTATCCCTTTCGTCTCTTGCTTTGGAAGTACTCCTTACCCGGGTCTTTTCCATTAGTCAGTGGAATCATTTGTCCTTCATGGTCATCAGCATCGCACTCTTTGGATTCGCCGCCGCCGGCACCTTTCTAAATATCATGGATAGGCACAAAAAAGACTGGGAAAAAAAGTTCTCCGCAGCCGGCCCGGTCAAAATTTTTATCATTCTCTATACCTTTACCGCCATGGGTTCTTTTATGATTTTGAATCGAATTCCCCTCGATTACTTCAGGCTCCCCTTGGAACCTGTCCAGATATTCTATCTTTTGACGGCCTATCTTCTTCTATCATTACCATTTTTCTTTGCCGGCCTTGTCATCTCCCTTGCTTATGCGTTTATCCCCGAAAAGACCGGCTTTGTTTATTTTGCAAATATGGCCGGTTCGGCCTGCGGAGCCATCATTCCGTTTCCTTTCCTTCCTTTCCTCGGCGAAGGGAAATCCATCATCCTCGCAACTCTCATCCCCATAATAATTTTTCCTTTTGAAAAACTAACGACGAACAAAATACATCCGGTAACAAAAACCATCTCCCGGGGAAAACGATTCGCTTTTCAGGTCACCTGTCTTTTTATCGTGCTCATGACAGGTTTTCTCGTCTCAGTGGAAGACGGCCTAAAACTCAAAGTAAAACCTTCGCCATATAAAGACCTCAGCAGGGTCCTCCAGTTCCCCGATACACGGATCTTTGAAACCGTTACCGGTCTGAGGGGCAGATTTGACAGCGTTCATAGCCCTTATACCCGCTTTGCACCCGGATTAAGCCTAAAATTTAAAGACATACTGCCTGAGCAATGGGTAATTTACAAAGACGGAGACACCCCCTTTTTTATTTACAAACTGCAACTTAAAAAAGATGAAGGATTCTCAAGATTTACCCTCCCTTACGCCGGATACTTGCTGGTCCCGAACCCTGAACACATTCTCTTGATCCAGGACGGCGGCGGATCCGCTATCCCCTGTGCCATGGCCTCCGGCGCTGGTAACATTACGGTCGTCGAACAAAAACCCAACATCGCTCATATCGTCCGAAACCACTACAACATCCCTGTGGTCAACCAAAGTCCAAGAGCGTTTATGGCCCAATCTGACAAACATTATGATATCATACACATTGAAAGCTGGGGAGGGTCTCTTCCCGGTTCAGACGCTCTGAACCAGGGATATCTATTCACCACCGCATCATTGTCGGAGTATGTCAATCACCTTACGGAAAACGGCATCATTATTATGGCACGCAAGCTTTTGCTCCCCCCGGCAGACTCGATTCGCCTCTGGGCCGGAGCATACGAAAGTCTAAGATCCCTTGGATTCGAAGACCCCGAACGGCACATCGCTGTTCTCCGTAACTGGAGTACTTTTACCCTCATTGTCTCTGTAAAGCCCTTTAATAATATGGCCGGACTAAAAGACTTCGCGCGAAACATGAACTTTGATCTTGTCTACATCCCGGCTATTACAAAGGAAATGGTGAACCGCTTCAATATTTTCGACGCGCCGTATTACTTTTTTGAAATTAGCCGTCTGGCAGAGGCCTACCGGTCCGAAACAGAAAAAGCGTATTTTGATACCTACCCTCTCGACGTTGCCCCTCAATCGGACAGCCGTCCTTTTCCCGGCAGGTTCCTTAAATGGACCAAATTGAAAGCGCTTTATAAAATTACGGGAAGCAGATTTTATTCCCTGTTTATGTCGGGCGAAATTGTTGTTTGCGTGGTCTTTCTCCAAGCACTGGCAATCTCCATTTTCCTTTTAATGGTCCCTGTCTTCACCTTAAAAAAACAAGACAAAAAACCGAATATCTCGCTCCTTCTCTATTTCTTGGCAGTGGGCGCCGGTTTCATGTTTGTAGAACTTTTTTTTATCAAAAAATACATTTTTATTTTCGGCGATCCGGTTGTCAGCTTCACGGTGGTGCTCACAGGCGTCCTTGTTTTTTCAAGCTTTGGGGGGTATTGCTCTCAGCGTATAGGTCCCGGGGGCATCCGGTATGTCCTTATCGCTTTGATCGCCGTCCTCATCTTTATATTCTTCGGCCTTGATCCGATGATCCATGAAATACTTGGACTTCCCAAAATGTTACAGTATACCTCAGCAACCCTGCTTCTAATCCTACCTGGCTTTCTGGTAGGCCTGCCCTTTCCACTGGGTATGCGATACCTGTTGGACCGTCCTGCCCACCGGGCATATGCTTGGACAGCCAACGGATGTGCCTCGGTACTGACATCAATCCTATCCGC
>JASFLX010000072.1:0-11875 GCA_050117895.1 Desulfobacterales bacterium
CAGGATAGGGCTTAGATTTTTCACCTTTACCATAACGTCTTTTCAGAACTTCAGCCATACAGGAATAATCGTCTTGCACATCAACCGATTTTATTCTGTACTTTCTAAATAACGATGTATCCGCTTTACCCTTTTCAAATACAACCATTCCGGCGACAGCCTCTGACCCTGAAATACTGGAAATGTCAAAACACTCAATTCGCCGCGGTACTTTATCCAATTTCAGTTGTTTCTTAAGCTGAATAAGAATCTCCATGTCTGTGGCAGCCGAAGCCCTAAATTCCTTTAGACGGTTTTCTGCATTCTGGGATGCCAACTTAACCAGACGGAGTTTTTCACCCTTTTTTGGCCTCAGAACACTCACTTTTTTCCCCTTAATGCTACTCAAAAGTTCTTCTAGCAAAGATGCATCTTCAAGTTGAGTGGGGAAAAGAACCTCTTTGGGAACAAAGGGGGCTTTTTCGTAATATTGCCGGATAAATGCTCCGATCATTTCCTCCTGGGTCGACATGATCTCCGAAAAATTGAAATGCCTTGTCCCCAATAAAAATCCATTGCGAATAAAAAGGAGGGTAATCATAGAGTGTTCATTAGACCCGGCAATTCCGATGACATCCCGATCCTTAAAATCATTTGTGACCGCCAATTGCTTTTCAATGACTTGTTCAAGTGCAAACATCTTGTCTCTGAGCACTGCTGCCTTTTCATAGTCTTGCTTATCCGCGGCCGATATCATCTCTTTTTTTATTTTTTGAATGAGATCGGGGGTTCTCCCATTCAAAAAGAGGATGACCTCTTTTACGATTTCGTGGTATCTGTTTTTGTCAACATCAAGACAACAGGGTGCAAGACATGCTCCCATCTGATAATTAATGCATGGTCGTGACCGATTTTTAAAATCTTTTGTTTTACACTTTCGAAGTTTGAACGTCTTATGGATTATTTTGAGCGTTTCTCGAACAGCGGCAGAAGATGAGAATGGGCCGAAATAGAGATCCCCGTCTTTTTTTATTTTTCTGACAACGCTAAGGTTGGGATAGGGATTTGTTAGGTTCAGGCGCAAACAGGGATACCGTTTATCATCTTTTAATATAACATTATAGCGGGGTCGATATCGCTTGATAAGGTTAGATTCAAGAATCAGAGCTTCTTTCTCGGTATCGGTAATAATGGTCTCAAAATTTGTTATTTTCTTAACCAGAATTCCTGTTTTAATGTCCGGGTGCAAAGGGCAGGTCCGGGATCTTGTAAAGTATGAAGCCAGTCGTTTTTTAAGGTTTCGGGCTTTACCCACATAAATCACCCTGTCCTCGGCATCCTTCATAACATATACACCCGGCCCGGAAGTAACTCTGGCCAATGTGTCTTGTATACGAGAATCGGGTCGCGGATGGGTGGATTGCGATTCAGTTGTCATTGGACCGCTTTAGTTTCTTAATTGTGCATTTTATGTCAAAAAATTTATCCAAACTAAATAAGTGTGAAGTGTCTAAAGTGATCTAAAGTGCCTAAAGTTAAAGGAATATTGACAAGTTATATAAAAGATGGAGCGTAGCAACTCCTTAACTTTAGATCACTACAAACTTTAGTTCACTTTAGTCACTTTTCCGGTTTGTCCGGGTTAGGTTACAGTTCAAACACTATCATCTTTTTTAACGCTTTAATCTGGTCCCGAAGTTCTGAAGCCTTTTCAAAAGCAAGTTCTTTTGCCGCCTGTTCCATCTGTTTTTCCAAATTTTTAACGATGTCATCTACATTTTCTAAAGAATCGTATTTGGCCACAGCCTCCGACACCCTGTCCGACGGTTCATCTTTATGTTCATACATCTCGGCAAAAATTGATGTGATATCTTTTTCGATGCTTTCCGGTGTAATTGAATACTTTTTATTGTAAGATTTTTGAATTTTTCTTCGCCGGTCTGTCTCATCTATGGCTTGCCTCATCGACCGAGTCACAGCATCGGCATACATGATCACCTGACCCCGGACATTCCTGGAAGCACGGCCGCAGGTCTGAATCAGTGATCTTTTAGAGCGAAGGAAACCTTCCTTGTCTGCATCGAGGATGGCTACAAGGGAAACCTCCGGGATATCGAGCCCTTCTCGAAGAAGATTAATTCCGATGAGGACATCAAATATGCCCTTTCTGAGATCGTGAATAATATCCATCCGTTCCAATGTGCCGATGTCGGCATGAAGATATCGCACCCTTACCCCCAAGTCAGCATAATATTCTGTAAGATCTTCCGCCATCCGCTTTGTAAGGGTCGTTACCAGAACCCTTTCATCCCTTTTCCGGCGTATCAGAATTTCTTCAAAAAGATCATCGACCTGGTTTTTCGCTTTTCTGACATCTATCAGAGGATCAACAAGGCCGGTCGGCCTTACGATCTGCTCCACAAGTTCGTTATTCGCCTTTTCAATCTCGTGGCCGGCAGGGGTTGCCGATACATAAACCGCCTGTGATATTTTCGACTCAAACTCATGGAACGTCAAGGGCCGGTTATCCAGAGCCGACGGCAACCTGAATCCATATTCGACAAGGGTCTCCTTGCGAGATCTATCTCCTTTATACATTGCTCGAAGCTGGGGAATGGCGATATGACTTTCATCGATGAATACCAAAAAATCGTCGGGAAAATAATCGAGAAGCGTGGGTGGGGGTTGGCCGGGCGCCCTTTGTGTTAAATGGCGTGAATAGTTCTCGATTCCGTTGCAGTATCCAAGCTCCTGCATCATCTCAAGATCAAAATCCGTCCGTTCTTGGATTCGCTGGGCTTCAATGAGCTTGTTTTCGGCTCTGAAATAGCCGATCCTTTGTTTTAATTCGACAATGATCGTCTTTGTGGCTCTTTGCAGAACGCTTTTTTCAGTAACATAATGGCTTGCGGGATATATGGTCGTCCGTTTTAAACGTTTTTTAACAATACCTCTGAGTGGGTCAATTTCTGAAATACCCTCTATCTCATCCCCGAAAAAATCGATTCGGAACGCCCGGTCTTCTTCGTAGGCCGGAAAGATCTCAACCCTGTCGCCCCTGACCCGGAAGACTCCCCTGTGAAAGTCCATATCATTCCGCTCGTAATGAATGGCGACCAGATCTGAAATGAGTTTGTCGCGAACCAATTCCATATCTTTTTCAATATCAACACGCATATCCAGATAATCTTCAGGGGCGCCGAGTCCGAATATACAAGACACGCTGGCCACAACAATCACATCCCTTCTTGACAATACCGACCGCGTTGCAGAATGGCGGAGTTTGTCGATCATCTCGTTGATTGAGGAATCTTTCTGAATATAGGTATCGCTTGACGGAATATATGCTTCAGGCTGGTAATAGTCATAATAGCTGACGAAATATTCAACAGCATTTTCCGGAAATAGCATTCTGAATTCATTATAAAGCTGAGCGGCAAGCGTTTTGTTCGGGGCGATGACAAGGGTCGGTTTTTCAACTTTTGCAATGACGTGTGCCATGGTAAATGTTTTGCCGGATCCTGTGACCCCCAGGAGAACATGGTGTTTTTTGCCGGCTAAAATCCTTTCGCTCATGGCTTGGATTGCACCCGACTGATCCCCTTTGGGCGTAAAATCTGAGATTAGATTAAAGGAAGGCATGATGTTAGGTATGATATAACTCTTATATAATTAGTAATAGATTGGTTTTTCTAGAGCTTTTCTGGTTCATGTACAAACGATTGACGATTGATAATTGATGATTGAATTTTTCCAGAACCAAAACACTTGCCACAAAGACACTAAGACACAAAGGATATATTTATTATTCTTTCTTAGTGACTTGGTAGCTTAGTGGCAGATACGAATTCATTAATTATTGATCTTCCAAACCGTCCCTTCAGGCCGGTCTTCCAAAATAACATCCATGTCAACAAGCTGATTTCTGATCTGATCGGCCTTTTTCCAATCCTTAGCCTTTCTAGCCGCATTTCTTTCTTCAACCATCTTTTCAATCATGGTGGGATCAACGGATTTTTGTTCGAGGACTTGTTTTTGTTTTTTATCAAAATAATCAGCGGGTGTCTCAAGTAGTATCCCGAGAATATTGCCAGCTCTCCGAATGTCTGCCAGACTGCTTTGTATGTGTTGCTTTTCTGGGTATGAAAACAGCCGTCCAAAACCGATTTTTTCATCATATTGGTCCAGCATACGATTGACCTTGCGAACCATGTCAAAAATAATGCCGATGCCGCGTGCTGAATTAAAATCGTCGTCCATTGCCTCACAAAATTGCTGCCAGAAATCACCAGATTTGATGTCCTGAGTTGACTCGACTCCCATTATATTATCCACCCGCAAAAGAAGTGCATACATCTTATCAAGTCCTTTGCGGGCTTCATCCAAGGCCTGGTCCGTAAAATCGATAGGGCTGCGGTAATGATTGGAAAGAAGAAAAAGACGTACCGTTTCGGGATGATATTTTTTTAAAACATCCTTAATCATTAAGAAATTACCCAGCGACTTCGACATTTTTTCGTGATTTATGTTTACAAAACCGTTGTGAATCCAGTATTTTACAAACAATTTTTCCGAAACGCTTTCTGACTGGGCGATCTCGTTTTCATGATGGGGAAAACAAAGATCCTTACCGCCGCCGTGGATATCGAAGGTTTCGCCAAGATATTCATTGCTCATGGCCGAACATTCAATATGCCAACCGGGCCTTCCCATGCCCCAAGGGCTTTCCCAAGCGGGCTCTCCGGGTTTTGAGGATTTCCATAAAACAAAATCAAAGGGGTTTCGTTTTCTCTCATCAATATCGACTCTTGCTCCGGCCTCCATATCTTCAAGTCTGCGACCGGATAATTTGCCATATTCTTTAAATTTTTCAACGGAATAATAGACATCACCATTTATCCGGTATGCAAAACCTTTTTGTATCAGCTTTTCAACAAACTTAAGAATCTGGTTGATATGCTCGGTGGCTTTTGGCTCGATTGTCGCCCGTTCTACATTCAGGGCATCCATATCTCTATAGAATTCCGTGATATATTTTTCAGCGACCGCCTTCCAATCCATGCCGAGCTGGTTGGCTTTATCAATGATTTTATCATCAACGTCGGTAAAATTTCTGACATATGTCACATCATATCCTTTTGCTTTAAGATACCTTGCGATAACATCAAACACCACCACTGACCGAGCGTGGCCGATATGACAATCGTCATATACGGTAGGACCGCAAACATACATACGGACCCTGCCGGGCTTTAAAGGTTCAAACCGTTCCTTTTTCCCTCCCAATGTATTGAAAACACGCAACGCCATAATTTTTTTCCTGTTTTAATCCGGATTACTATTCGCTTTTCTTCCGCAATTCAATGAGAGCCACGCACATGGCTCCGATACCCTCCCCTTTTCCGATCATTCCAAGACCTTCGAGGGTTGTTGCTTTTACATTAACACACCTCGGCTCGATTTCAATTGTTCGGGCAATGTTTTTTTTCATGTCTTCTCTATATGGGGAAAGTTTGGGGGCATCGGCAAATATCGTCGAATCGATATTCATGACTTTAAAGTTCTTTCTACTGACCAATTCATACGTTTGGGCAAGAATCTTTATGCTGGAAATGTCTTTATATTCCGGGTCAGTATCCGGAAAATGCACGCCGATATCACCCAAACCCGCAGCGCCCAACAGTGCGTCACACACCGCATGTACCAGTACATCGGCATCCGAATGCCCAAGCAGTCCCTTTTCGAAAGGAATGTCAACCCCGCCCAGAACCAGTTTCCGCCCGGCAACAAGTCGATGAACATCATATCCGATACCCACGCGCATGGTAATCTCCACCAGGTGTTTAATCCTGCTCTATTCCAAAAATCATTTTTTTGTATATATATGAGAGAGTTTTTTTTAAAGAGCTCCACATTAAGCGGAATGAATGATCCACAAGCACATCGTAGACTGTTTAAATGTATTGGGGATCGTTGCGAAAAACTCTCAAACACCACATCTATATCTCATTTAAATTCTTGACGCAATAGCAGTCGATAGCTATATGGGGTGTTACTTGTAACTTAATTAATTTGAGGGGTTGGTGAGTTTATCCTTTAGAGCCCCGCATTAAGCGAAATGAATGATCCGCAATCACATCGTACATTGTTTGAATGCATTAGGAATCGTTGCGAAAAAACAGCGCTTTTATGATTTCGTAATGAAAAGATAAAAGTGTTATCCTTTTAACTTATTTATTTTAATATTGAAACACTGTTTTTTCGTTACGAGCCCTTATGCATGAGTTTGTACGATGTGGTTGCGGATTATTCATGGAGCGGTTCAATTGTAAAAAAAGTCCCTAATCCCTCAATTAAGTTTGAAGTTATTTTTTAAAGGGATTTCAGAAAACAGTCATGTCTATCCAAATGCTTGCCCAAGAACTTTATCGTTTGTTGCAAGAAGTCGAAAAAACTGAAAAACAACTCGAAAATGCACCGCCGGAGAAAAAAGAAAAAATCAAAGATAAGCTTCGTAAAATAAAAGCCGAACGAAATCGAATACGTGCCGCCCTTGATGGCAGAATAGACCGTCAGTCAAAACATCAAATAAGGTAATCTTTTCGATAGGCTTAACAAGTTTTATCCCTTTGATTGATGATCCGGCGACTCAAGCCCCCCTTGAATCACTTCGGTTCCGGCTTTTCCGGCAACAGCCCGCTCAATATCTTCAAGAGAAGTGATGACGGATCTTCCCCCACAGGTTAAGACAAACTGCATGGCCGCCTCTATTTTGGGTTGCATGGAACCCGGAGCAAAGTGGCCTTCTTTTAAGTATCGTTTGACTTGTTCAAGAGTCACGGTACCGAGGAATTTTTGATTTTTACCGCCATAGTCCAGTGCAGCCCCTTGAACATCTGTTGCAATTAAAAAAATATCCGCCCCCACTTCCTCTGCTAATTTCGCGCCGGCCAAATCTTTATCGATAACCGCATCAATTCCTTGGAAGGCTCGTCCTTCACGGATGACGGGTATTCCACCGCCTCCGCAACAGATAACAATAAAGTTCATCTCGATAAGCCTTTTGATTTCACGTTTTTCAACAATACTAACGGGCTTGGGAGAAACCACCACTCGCCGGTATCCTTTGGGGGTTTTGCTCATTGGATAAGGAACGGATGCGGCTTCTTTTTCCGAATAAACAGGGCCGATGGGTTTTAAAGGGTTTTGAAAAGCCGGATCATTTTCATTCACAACCACGTAACTGATCAGACTGACCAAAGGTTGGGTATGGATTCCCAATTCCATGAGTTCGCTGTCCAATGTCGATTCTATCATATACCCGATCTGACCTTGGGTTTGGGCAACCAGAATTTCCAGAGGCAATTTGGGAACCACGGTGCAATGTTCTTGCTGCAGCAACAAGTTTCCCACCTGAGGTCCGTTACCGTGTGTAATGATGATTCTATATTTTCTGGAGAGCCTGGCGATTTGTTGAATGGGCACCTTGAGATTTTCAAATTGCTCTTCAATAGTCCCCTCCTGGCCCTTTCGGATGAGCGCATTGCCGCCAAGAGCCACGATCAATATTTTATTTTCGGTTTTCATACGGTTAAGCGCTTTAAAAGGACCTCTTCCAACCGGGGCCTGCCATGATCACGATATTCATACCATACTCTGAGCGTCGGTTTGTTGATGGAAACGAGTTTGGGAAGATCGATAGGGGTTGCAAAAAGAACCCGTTCACAGTCGACTTTATTAATGGTAATTTCCAAATCGTGAATCTGTTCTTTGCTGTATCCTATAGCCGGCAGCACGGGGCCGACATGAGGATACTTTTCGAAAGTATCCTTTATGGTTCCGAATGTATAGGGTCTCGGGTCAACAATATTTGCTGCTTCATACATTTTGGCGGCAATCGTTCCGGCCCCAAAAGACATCCCTCCGTGAGTCAACGTTGGGCCGTCTTCAACCACCAAAACACGTTTTCCCCGGATAAGATCCGGATCATCAACAGAAACAGCGGATTCAGCCAAGACAATATCGGCATCCGGTGCATGTTGTTCTATATTGTTTCGCACGTGTGTGACCTGATCTGAATTTGCACTATCCACCTTATTGATGATCGCTATATCTGCCATGATCATGTTGGTTTCACCCGGATAATACAGCAGTTCGTGTCCGGCACGGTGAGGATCAAATAGTACGATGTGCACGTCCGGATAATAAAACGGCGTGTCATTGTTTCCACCGTCCCAAACAATAACATCGGCCTCCTTTTCTGCTGCTTTCAAAATTTGAACGTAATCGATTCCGGCATAAACCACAATTCCTTGATTCACCAGAGGTTCATACTCCTCTCTTTCCTCAATGGTACACCGATGCTTCTCAAAATCTTTATAACAGGCAAAGCGCTGAACAATTTGATTCGTCAAATCCCCGTAAGGCATTGGATGGCGAACTACCACGACCTTTTTCTCCATTTTCTTTAAGATCTTGCATATATGTCGGGTGGTCTGTGATTTGCCGCATCCTGTTCGTACCGCACATATGGCTAATACCGGTTTTTCTGACTTCAGCATTGTATATGTAGCGCCAATAAGGATGAAATCCGAACCTCCGGCCATGACCGCAGAAGCCCTATGCATCAGATCCACGTGGGAAATATCGCTGTAGGAAAAAGCAACCAGATCCACTTGGTGTTGCTTAATAAGTTCGACCATTTGGCTTTCAGGATAAACGGGAATGCCGTTTGGGTAGAATTCTCCCGAAAGCTGGGGCGGAAACCGGCGATTTTCTATGTCCGGAATTTGAGCCGCCGTGAAAGCGATGACCCTGTATCTTGGATTATTTTTAAAATAGATGTTAAAGTTGTGAAAGTCTCGTCCGGCGGCGCCCATTATAATAACTTTTTCAACCATACGATTCCTCTGATGAATGTCTATTTTTAGGTCAATACCGCTTCAATTCTATCCATGGCCCAGTCGATTTCTTTTCGGGTAATGACCAGGGGCGGTGCAAAACGAATAATGTTATCATGGGTTTCCTTACAAAGCAGACCTTGTGTCATGAGTGCTTCACAATACCGGCGGGCTCCGCCGGCCTCGGGAATAAATTCCAGGGCAAGCATCAGGCCTTTGCCCCGGACTTCTTTTATGTAAGGATTTTTAATCTGTGACAACTTAGACAGAAAATACTCCCCCATGGCAGCAGCATTTTCAATCATATTCTCTTCAATCAAAACCTTAAGTGCGGTCCTGGCAATGGCACAGGCCAGAGGGTTGCCACCGAACGTACTCCCGTGTTCCCCCGGACGCAACACATCCATGACTTCCTGGTTGGAAAGCACTGCAGAAATGGGATAGAACCCCCCGGAAAGTGCCTTTCCGATAAGGGTTAGGTCTGCCTCGATTCCATCATGCTGCTCGGCCAGAAGCTTGCCGGTTCGACCCAATCCGGTCTGGATTTCATCCAGGATCAATACCACGTTATTCTTTTCGCAAATTGACTTAGCCTCTCTTAAAAATCCTTCCGGAGGTATAATAACCCCGGCCTCCCCCTGGATCGGTTCCACCAGGAATGCCACGGTGTTGGGGGTTATGGCCGCTTCAAGAGCACTTACATCACCAAAAGGAATAATTTTAAAACCCGGCGTAAACGGGCCAAACCCGTCGCGGGAATGTTCATCCGTACTGAACCCCACAATGGTAATGGTCCGGCCGTGGAAATTATTCTCACATACGATGATTTCGGCCCGGTCTTTGGCGACGCCTTTGACCTTGTATCCCCACTTGCGGACCGCTTTGACAACCGTCTCAACCGCTTCGGCCCCGCTGTTCATGGGCAAAATTTTGTGAGAATTGGTCAGTTCACAGATTTCTTTATAAAGCGGGCCCAATTGATCATTTCGGAACGCCCGAGACGTCAGGGTTAACTTCCGGGACTGTTCGATCATTGCACTCATGATCTTCGGGTGGCAATGTCCCTGGTTGACCGCCGAATACGCTGAAAGGCAATCCAGGTATTTTTTTCCTTCCACATCCCAAACCCAAACCCCTTCACCGCGCTGCAACACCACGTCAAGCGGCTTATAATTGTGAGCCCCGAATGTGTCTTCCAATCTTATGTAATATTGCTGATCCATTACTGCGCCTTTCTTTTTTTCTATAGCTTTGCAGCTTCTCCGTAGAAGATAAAATGAAATGCTCTGAATATCATCCGAAACGCAAATAATCGGTTTTTGAGCAAAAGATGAATCCTCTAAAATTGATGAACTCGTAAAAAATCCGATTTAGACGGTTTCGTAAAGAGTTTAAATTCAAGGCGTGCATATTTTGTAATTATGAAGCGTACTTATGGTACGTTGAATGATTACGAAATGCAGCACAACGCAGAAGTTGGACTTTTTACGAAACCGTCAAAATTAATTACTAACATTTTACGATTTACATAACAATTCAAAAAAGGTCATGCGCATAAGTGCACCTGTATCAGTTAGAATCGAGATCGGTTGGTAAGGGAGTTTATCAAAAAACACTGATGGTTATTCCAGATTTTTTTATATTCAATCGGAAAAAACACCTCTAATGGTTATTATAAGTTATTTAATGTAATTAATTTACCTTTATTTATATTTTGCTTGACACAAGCAACCGTTTGGCCTAATTAGTGCCCTTTGTTAACTGCTTTATAATGATTGTCTCAAGATTTGAAGTTAAGGGTAATTTTAAACAGGTTATCCATATTCACCTTTCCCTTGCTTGTATGAATTCTTTAAGAAAATCTTTTAATGAGGAGGAGTTGCCATGAGCAAAGAAAAAGCAGAGAAAATTGGCCGCCGAGATTTTTTGAAAAAAACGGGTGTTGCCTCATTGGCTGCAGGAGCGGTGACATTCGGAGGAGTCTCGCTGGCTACTGCTGCAGCGGCGGAAAGCGAAGATGATGCGATTAACAGATACTGGCAAAAAAAACAAAGAGAATACGAGGCCAAGGAAAAAAAATTCAGGAAGGCTTACAATGCCTTTGGCCCACCTCCGAAATATGTATACCGGGGAACGGACTGGGCTGATGATAAGGCAACGTTTTATGCGCCTCTTCAGGAGGAATGCCCATATCTACCGGAATTTCAGTCCATTTATACGGAAGGCACGGCAGGTCAGTACTTCAAGTATACCCTGAAATTTGGAATGAAAGATATCATTCGGTTTCATGGCCATTCCTGCGAGGCATTATACTATACACCGGCAATCTGTCGACTCATTCTCGATAAGCTTTTTCCAAATGGGGTGGTAGATCGAACCCTTTTACGGGGCATGGGCGGGAAATCCCCGTAAATTGCCGATGCCATCGCCTATATTACGGGCGGAAGGCTCCAGTTTGGAACCTTAAGAATTGATCCGAGCCTGGGTCATGCAGTGGTGCTCCAAAGAATCGATACCGAGGAGACATGGATGGGGGTATGGAAAGACGGGATTCAGTCGTGGAACGCAGTGAAGGTCTTCGGCACGCCCAATAAGGCCAATCCCTTACCCTATAAAAAATGGTCGGCCTGGAAGCATGAACCGGAAACCCCAAAGGAACAATTGAAGGACTGTAAAATCAGATGGAAATACCATAAGCCGGAGCTGCTTCAGCGGTTGAGAGACATAAAGGATAATCTCAAATACCTCCCCAAGGGACAGAAGCCTACAATGGATGCCAATAGGATCAGAGAGGAGTTCTCATGGCTCCAGTACAGACATCTGCGCGAGGTCTTTAAACATGCGGTAGAAGAGAGTTTCCAAATAAAAAAAGTGCCCAATTATAAGTGGGAATATCCCCATTGTGAACCGATTTGGGTTCCCCGTTTGGATCAGAAAGCCAAGTGGGCACCGTTTATGGCACACCCGGAACAATTCATAGAATAACATCTTACAAA
>JASFLX010000073.1:0-11823 GCA_050117895.1 Desulfobacterales bacterium
TCCATCCAGAAATGGCCCTTTTCCGCAATCTCTGCGTCAATCTGCGGAATCACTTGTGCGGCGTACTACGTGTACGCCTCCGCGTAATTCCTTGATTTCCTTGATCTTGCAAAAAATTGCCAATTTCTGCATTGGAAACTTAATTTGTGCCCAATATATGGAGAACGCCCCACGACGCTATGCTAAACCGAAATCAAATGCGTTCACCCTGAGTCAACTATCTCCTTGCATTGATATCCAACATAGTATAGTTTTCAACGAATACAAAAAATGACAAATATACAGTAATTGAACGTCTCGTAATTTCTACAATATCTTAAACTTAAAAATTTGTTTAAATTGGGGTAAAGCCCCTAAGTCCTATGGTAAAGAGGTAATGATGCGATTTTTCAAATATTTTGTTTTGGCCTTTCTGCTTGTCCTTATATCCCTGAACCCGACGGCATGGGGCGGCGGAAATGTCGGGATCGAAATGGTTCGACTACAAACCGCCGACGGGATCACGCTTACCGGTATGTTACGCCGGCCCCATGCGGCTCGGAATAACGCCGGTGTGGTAATGATCCACGGTTACAGCGGTAACTTCTACTCGGGTATCATGGGCTTCCTCCCGGAAGCTCTATCGGATCGCGGTGTTGCCACTCTGGCGCTAAACATGCGCGATCATGATCGGGGCCCTAAAAAAAACCGGTTTGAAGATAACCGTTATGACATTGCTGTAGCGGTAGATGAAATGGCCCGGCTCGGCTATAATCCCATATTCCTTTTCGGCCACAGCATGGGCACCAACCGTGTACTCTATTACTTTGCGGCAACCGGAGATTCCAGGATTAAAGGCGTCATTCTGACCGGGCCTCCCGGCAATTTGTTCGAATGGAATATAAGCATATTCGGTATAAAGGCTGCAAGCCGGGTTCTCGACCAGGCCCAGGATCTCGTCGCCAAGGGTAAAGGAAACCAATGGATGCTGATCAATTTGGGACCACTGGGCAAAGCACTTTACACCGCTAACCATGTGGTAAGCCTCAGGGGCCCGAAAACCGTTTCCGACCCATACAAAAACATCGGTCGAGTTTCTAAGCCGATTCTCATCGTCCATGGCCTGGCCGACCGTTTGGCAAACCCTGACGTGACTGACAGACTCCTCAAAAGCGCAGCGCCGGGAATCCAAGTTACGGTAGTGAAAATTCCCGGTGCGAATCACGGCTTTAGCGCTCATCAGCAGGATCTTGTAAACGCCGTAAACCAGTGGCTCATTGACCGGACGAATCGTTAACTCGTGTCCACCCATAAATGGTCTTTTCACATGCCTTGATCTTGAACAAAAATCCTCAGTTCTGGATGGACACTAACTCGATTGCTCAAGATCGCGAATCAGCTTTTTAATATCTGGTTTTGATAATTTAATGTTAACTTTTCCACCTCCGGGATGCATGAAACTTAATGTACAGCCGTTGTTGTTTTTATCTACCTTCCACTTCTGTCCTTTTGGGAACACCACGGATTTATTCAGCCAATCGTCCGGATTAAACTCTGCAATTTGGATCAGAACACCGAATGCATCTTTGGGATGAACAAAGATCTCCTTCCAGAAATCACCGTGTTCATTATATCCAAAATACGGGATATCATTCTCTTCCAGTGTCTGTGTGGCTTTTTGCATATCCGGCGTCTGTAAGGAAATATGATGAAGGCCGCCGGATTTATTTTTTTTAAAAAAATTGTCCAGGAAGCTTCCTTGCCCGGTGGGATAAATAAGTTCGAGACGAGAAAGATCACCCAACGAAAAAATTTGCCAAAAGTATTTCATGTCATGATCTTCAGCGCCTGCTCCGGAGATTGCACCGAGGATGTCTTGGAAGAAATGAAGTGCCTTTTTGTAATCTTTTACCGCGATTGAAATATGATCTATCCTTGAAATCATTTAGTTGCCTGACCCGAATAATATAGGATAGTTCTTAAGAAATTTCATGTAAACTGTTACGAACTTGTGAATAGATATCGGGAGCCATGACAAGAAGGTGGTCATTGATTTTTTGACCATCCAGGTATTCGTTAAGAAAAAAATCGCCTCCATCTATCTTGCAGATTTTTCCTCCTGCCGCCTGGAGAATGATACCGGCTGCGGCAAGATCCTGAAACGACTCGTTCGCGATGATGGCAGCTTCCGCGCGACCCATGGCAACATAGCATATGTGAGCACCGGTGCATCCCAGGTCGCGGATTTTACCCGGGAATGTGGATCGATAACGACGGTGAAACCGAGAGTAAGTGAAAAGAAGGCTCTCATCGTTAATCGTTTTTTTTTCAGATACGTGGATTTCTCTTTTTCCCAAAAAAGCTTTTTGTTCAGCCTGTGCATAAAAAAGATCGCCCGTTGCCGGCATATAAAATACACCGAAAACAGGCCAAAAATTTTCGATAAGTGCAAGAGAAATGCCCCAGATGGGGATTCCCGCCTGAAAATTCGCAACACCATCTAATGGATCAAAGATCCATAAATAACGCGTTTCATCATGAGTGTAGTCTTTGTTGGCCTGATTGTTTCTGAACACCTGGTGTTCGGGGAAATGACTGTTGAGTTGATCCTGGAAAAATTTCATTAGATGAAAATCCGCTTCTGTAACCAGATCTTCATCGAATTTGATATTGGGGTTTCCTTTACCATAATAGGAAAGGGCTTCTTTGCCTGACCGGCGGATAACTTCCATTGCAAATTGAGTTAAATCTTTAATCCCATGACGTTTTATACCCATCTTCACTCCCTGTTTTTAGTTAGTGTCCATCCATAAACGGCATCTTTTGGCCCTCAGCGGCGTTCTCGCTCGTTTTCAATCCTCGACATAGCGCGCTATGCCTGTCGGAGATCCCGTGATGTTTTCGGGGCGGTTGAAAACTCGCTCGGGCCTTGCCGAAAACTAAAACCTACCGTTTCTGGATGGACACTAGTTAGTATGATAATAAAACACAATAAAACGCTAGAAATCTCCGAGTGGTCTTTGAAATGTAAAATTGAAAGGATCCTGGACCAATTTCCGGCAAGCGGTCTTTGTGTTTCCACCCAGAGCTGAAAACGGGAGAGATACAATAAAAACGGCGGTGCCCAATACACTGGTAACGATTCCCAAAGGCCTGATAATAAAAAAGTCGGCGGCCATGGCTTCGCCGCTGACATCATTATCTAAAACCTTGCCTTTGGCAAGAGCGCAAGTTCCGAATGGAATAAATATCATGGCTGCAATTATCAAAAAGACCACGGATTGTTTCCCTAATTTATGCATATTTTCCTCCTTATGAAAGTACCTTTCGAATATTTTGATGAGACCTTTGCAAAACGTTCAATTTTGTTCAAAGCCAAGAAAGGCGAAAATTTTAACCAAAAGAATACATTGAGTATTTTGAGGATTAAAATTTGAGCCTGACGCCGGAATTGGGCAAAAGGGGGCGTTTTGCAAAGGTCTCTCTGATACGGTTGAAAAATATCTATAATAGCGCTATATTTTGTCTGCATGGTAATCCAATCGATGCGTTTGATAAAATATCTAATTTTCACGGGCAGTTTGCACGATACAGTTTAAAGAAAAGCGGATTCAGTGTCAAGGGAAAAGGGGAGCATTAGCAGTGGTTTTGTTCTACATGAACC
Source organism: Desulfobacterales bacterium (assembly GCA_050117895.1). Lineage (GTDB taxonomy): Bacteria > Desulfobacterota > Desulfobacteria > Desulfobacterales > UBA11574 > S5133MH16. The sequence continues at coordinate 3,644 of JASFLX010000073.1, forward strand.
TGACATGAACCATTCGAAACCAAAAATATTTGTTACAAAGCACTAAGACACATAGGATCTATTTATTATTCTTTCTTCGCCTGCCCTGTTAAATATTAAAAACTATCATCGAATATTTATTATAATAAGCGAAATTAAAAACTATTTAACAGGGTAAACCTTCGTGGCGAAAAAAAGTTTTGCCGCAAAAAGCACAGAATTTACAACCAGGGGCCGAAACAGGACAAACTGAAAAAAATGGCATCATCTTTGACCTACATAGAGGTCGCTATAGCGCTTCCGGTATACAACACCTATACTTACAGCGTTCCGGACGCTCTTGATGAACTTGTATCCACAGGAAAAAGGGTGCTGGTTCCATTCGGTCGGCGAAGGGTGACCGGATACATTTTGGGCCCGGGAAAGAATATCGATCGGGAGGGAATAAAAACGACCCTGGATATTCTTGATGAAAAGCCGCTTTTCCCTTCATCCATGATTCCATTCTTCAGATGGACCGCTGATTACTATCTGCATCCCATAGGAGATGTTATCAAATGTGCCCTACCCGGAGGCTTAAATCTTTACGACTTTTTCACCATTACCATTACGAAAAAAGGGGAAGATGCCCTTTTAAACAATTCTGCCACATCTTTGGAAAACCAGATCTTAGATCGGCTGAAAACCGGTCCCTTCCGCTTCAAAGATCTTAACAAAAATTTCAACAAAAACATCCCCAATGCGTTAATTCATTCCATGGAAAGCCGGGGGGTTATTGTCTGCAATCGCAAGCTCAAAGGTGGGGTTACCAGACCCAAGATGGAGCGATATGTATCATTGCTCGGCCCGGATATTCCCATGCAGAGGCTTTCCGATTCAAGAAAGAAAATCATTGAAGCAATCAATACTTATGGTGAAATCTCCGTTAAGAAATTAAAAGAACGGTTCCCTTCCGCTTCAAGATTAATAAAATCTCTTGAGAGGGACGGGTATGTTTCGATTTTTAAAAAAAAAGTGTATCGGGATCCGTTCGGTAAACCCATAGCACCCGACACCGCTCCAACGCTTACAAAAGAACAGAAAAGCGTAATCCATGTCGTAAGGGAATCCCTTGGCCGGAAATTTACAACCTGCCTTCTGGCAGGAGTTACGGGAAGCGGCAAGACAGAAGTGTATATGCAGCTTGCTGAAAAAGCCATTCACCTGGGCTATTCCGTGCTGGTTCTTGTTCCTGAGATTGCCCTTATATCCCAGATGGAACGTCGCTTCCGAGCCCGTTTTGGAGAGTGTGTTGCTATACTTCACAGCGGTCTTTCGGCCGGAGAGCGTTATGATCAGTGGATTCGCATCGCTCGCCGGGAGACGGCTATCGTTATCGGTGCAAGATCCGCCGTGTTTGCACCTCTTGCGAAGATTGGCATTATCATCGTTGATGAGGAACATGACACTTCCTACAAACAGGAGGGGGGGCTGCGTTATAATGCCAGGGATCTTGCCGTTGTAAGGGCAAAGTTTAATGATTGCGTTGCTTTGCTGGGATCTGCGACGCCTTCGATACAGTCCTATTATAATACAACGACAAAAAAATTTAAGGCGCTTGCATTAAAAAACAGGATTGAAAAACGACCCCTCCCGGAGATCACCGTAGTCGATTTATGCAAAAGCAGGGATGTTCGGGGAATTGGGCGCTTCATCACACCGGAACTTCACCGGGAAATGAAATCAACTCTTGATCGAGGGGAGCAGGTTCTTCTTTTTCTAAACCGGCGTGGCTTTGCCAGTTATCCGGTTTGCTCGGCCTGTGGTGAAGCCATAAGATGCAAAAATTGTGATATTTCACTTACGCTGCATCAGAAGGTCAATGCATACAAATGTCATTACTGTGGTTATTCGCGGGCATCCACATCACACTGCACGTCCTGCGGATCCACCAAAATCCTGCCCTTGGGTATGGGAACTGAAAAGGTCGAAACCGCCGTAACATCTCTTTTTCCCGATGCCAGAACCGCCAGAATGGATCGAGATACCACGCGGCGAAAAGGTTCGATTCTAAAAATCCTAAAAGGTCTCAGAAACCAGACCATAGATATTCTTGTGGGAACTCAAATGGTCGCAAAAGGCCATGACTTTCCCAACATTACCCTGGTGGGTATTATTTGCGCGGATCTCTCGCTCAACTTTCCGGATTTTAGGGCCGGGGAACGAACCTTTCAGCTGTTAGCCCAGGTTGCCGGAAGAGCCGGACGGGGAGCTGTGCCCGGCCGTGTGATCCTTCAGACTTATAACCCAAATCATTTCGCCATATTATCTGCAACACAGCAGGATTTTCAAACCTTTTACAACCAGGAGATCAGTTTCCGAAAGAGCCTGAGTTATCCCCCATTTTCGAGGATGGTACAGCTCAGAATATCCGGGAAAGACAGGGAAAAAACCCGGCAGCATGCCCAGGCGATCGGGGATTTTTGTAATGCGTTGAAAAAAAACAATCGTTCTTTTTTAAAGTCCGTGGAAATATTGGGACCCATTGAAGCCTCACTTCCTAAAATCGCAAAACAATACCGGTGGCAGATCCTTTTAAAATGTCCGAGCATAAAACAGCTTCACCGGTTTCTTCACCAGATATGGTTTGAGAAAAAAGCAAATATCAGTACCCGGGATGTCAATGTGGTGTTAGACGTGGATCCATTTTTTATGATGTGAAAAAAACATAAAAAAAATGCAACTACATAAAATTTACGTATTAATTACTTATATGTGTTGTTTCTCTGGCAGTAGTGCCTAAGAGTGCATGAGTTTTTGTTCGTCGAGTGGCGATAATTCCGGCAATACAAATCAGGACAGCGCCGGCCCATGTCATAACGTCGAGAGATTCCCCCCAGAACAACCAACCGAAGAAGGTTGCAAATACCACATTCCCGTATGTGAATGGACCCACCTGGGCCGCCGGTGCGAGACTGTATCCTTTGGTGAGCAGGATTTGTCCGACTGCGGCCAGCATACCGATAAGGACGAGTAAACACCATATCTTTGGTTGCGGTGATTGCCAGGACCAAACCAGGGGCACGGCCGAGATTAAAGTGCCCAGCGTAGTGAAATAAAAAACGATTCGAATCGTAGGCTCAGAAGCTGACATTCGCCGGATACTGACCATGGCCAGAGCGGCAAAGATGCCCGCCGCCAAAGCAACGATTGCGATCGGTTGAAAGATTCCGACTCCAGGCTTGAGAATTAGGAGGATGCCAAAAAAACCGATAATGATCGCCCCTCGTACCTTCCTGGCTACAGGCTCACGGATCCATACATAGGCAATTACCGGAATAAACAGAGGCGCCGAAGAAGCGAGCAGGCAGGCCTCGGAGAGCTGCAAGTGAGCGATTGAATAGAAAAAGCAATACATTGCCCCAAGCCCTGACAAGCTGCGCAGCAGGTGGAGTTGAAAGAACGATGTTTTGACTCCTCCAAGAGGACGGCTGTACCAAATCCACGGCATAATGAAGAACAAGGCGCAAAGGTTGCGAAAAAAGACGACCATTTCATTGGTGAGCGAAGTTGAGACCACTTTTATCAGTGCTCCCAACGCTGCAAAAGTGAAAGATGCACTCAAGATGAATAGAGCGCCTGCCAAAGGCTGATTGCGATAGGTTTTTGCTGGAGAAGTAGGGCTCATTTGACTTTAATCCAAAGCATTCAATAACAGACCTGGAAAGTGGATACAACCGAAAAAGTATCGGCAGGCAATGCTGGGACAACCTTCTAAAATCAAGGGGATAAGCAGTGCAAACACATTTGAATCCCTTCAAACCGTCAGTCGGTTTCCAAGAGAAACACGCCGTCGCTACGCTGCATCAAATCAAATGCGTTTAATTTGAAGGGATAAGTTTCAAACCTTGACCCATGATTAAAAAAGAAGTAATAGGATTGTGGGGCTGTAGCGGATAAATCGTACAGTTGGAGAGGGATTAATATATTTTCAATTGAAATTTTGAGATTGATTTAAAATCTGGAGCATTATGGGCGTAGGTCTTCGAATCTTTATTGTTAATGATGATAATTCGTTAAAACGTCTTTCGCTGAAAAAGTATGAAAGGTTGATGAAGCGTGACCCGGATATATCCTTCCCACAATATGCCGGTAAGCAGGTACGATATGCCGAGGTGGCCATTGAATTTGAGAATCGAAGGCCCTCAGAAATCTTGCGAATGGAATATTTCATTATGCATTTCGACTCTAAAGGGCGGATTGATGGCACTGTTCAGGATGACGTAATCAGCTTAGGAGTAAACTTGGCACCCCCCATTCATTTTGAAACTGATCCTGTGGTCATTGATGCCCAACACCTCTTTGCTAAAAAACGTTTTGATCATCAATTTAGATGGAAACCTACTCCAGAAATAGAGATGGCAATTTTAAAGACTATCTTTAAAACAAAGTCATGATATAATCATATAAGATCTTGATTTGCGAAGGAAATATTAAATGACATACGTATAATGAGCGGTATTGATTGAAACACGATATCTTTAATCGCCGGAAATAAAATTTCACAACTTAAAGAATATGCTTATTTAAGACCTATTTGAAGGATGATGGGGCGAAGTTTTAAGGAGGTTTATCGATGGCGGATAACTTAAATTCCGACATGGCCCGGGCTTTTGCATATATGTCTAAATCAAGTGTACTTAATCGGCTTTACGCTGCAAAGCTCAAACATAACGGTTGGACGCTTCATTCCAAATTGCTTAGAGCCATTGCACGGGCAGAAGAAATTCACGCCCGTCGGACACTCATGTATATAAGGGGTAAAATTGGCGATACCGCTGAATATTTGGAAAAAATGTTACAATGTAAACACTTAGACACCACACGGAATTATCCTCAAATTTCCGAACAATTGAATGGGACAGGGAATAAAAAAGCTGCTGAAGCGTTTGGTCAGTTCGGTGATGTGGCAAAAGTTCACTTACATCTTTTAAAAGAAGTGATCGAACAAGGCAACCATGATTCAATAAATTATTATGTCTGTCAGATTTGTGGAAATATTGCCATGGACAAGCCTTCCCTGAAATGTTCGGTCTGCAATGCCGTCCCGGAAAAATTCAAAATAGAAGATTAAGCCCAAAAAGCGACCCTATCCCCGCAGTTTTTTAGCCAATTCCGCAACCCTGCGGCCGAGTTTACGTCCATTTTCGGCTGTTTCCTCATCAGGCGCCCCCACGCAGGCAGTGCCATAGTGACCGGTGGCATCCATGGGATCGCCGGTTATCACCATGCCGTAGATGAGAAGTGCCTGTATAATGGACATCATGGTTGTCTCCTTTCCGCCCGTGGGGTCTCCGGACGTCGCAAAGGCAGCCCCAATCTTTCCATCCATCTTATTTCTCACACCCACGAAATCATCAAACACCTTCTTTAATTCCCCTGCCATGACACCGAAGTACACGGGAGAGCCGGCAATGATTCCTTGGGCTTCGACGAAATCATCTTTGGTGACTTCGCCGGTCTTTCTCATTACGCATTCAACCCCATCAACATCTTTAACGCCCAGAGCAATCGCCTCGGCCAGTTTTCTTGTGTTTCCGCCTTTTGAAAAATAGAGTACAAGAATCTTCATTTTATGCCTCCTTAATTTTAAATTGAGCGATTTTTTACTCGATCTGCACTGATCTCTTGCACATCAAAGATCCGCGAAAATCCTCGACATACCCATCCCGATGTCTTTTCCGGACGGTTTTCGCGAACCTTTATGCATCAAGATCTCAGCACATCTCTACGCAAAAAATCACTCAACTTAGGTTAAAGTATAAAGACAAATGCCGGATTTGAAATGGAAAGGATATTTTTTTAACGATCTTGACTTGATATTTATAGTCCGAGTTTGATATTGAATAATTGTAATGGATTTCATCTTGACAAGATATATCAGAATTGATTTCGGTTTTAAACCTTCAATTTTGGGAAACGCATTATTCAGATAAGCGATCATGCACTGCCGGGGACTGATATAGACGATATAGGGAGTTAAATGGCGATGCTTTCAAAAAAAATATTAGTTGTGGACGATGAAGAATCTATAAGGGAAATAATGGAAATAAATCTTGTTAAGCTTGGATACGTCCCTGAATTAGCTAAAAATGCGAAAGAGGCTTTGGAAATATTAGAAGAAGAAAAGTTTCCGCTTATTATTACGGATTTAAAAATGCCAGAGATGGATGGCATTGAATTGTGTATGCGAATTAGAGAAAGAACATCAGAGACTCTTATTTATGCTTTTTCTGGTGGTTTTACAGTCCTTGATTCTGATCATTTTGAAAAGATGGGCTTTGATGGCCTTCTCTGTAAGCCGGTTAAATATGAAGTGTTAGAGCGTGCGATTGAAGATGCCTTTAAGAAAATAGATGAAAGGAAAGGAAAGGTTGTTCACAGCCCTATTTAGTTTTTAAAAAAATGCTTAACTTAGATTAAAGCTTTACCCCCTGCTCTTTTCCCCGATATAGGTTATGAAAAACATGCAATTCGGGAGGGTAATCAAGCTTCATTTGAATTTTTACGCAGGATAGATATAAAATAAAATCGTATAGATGCCTGCAAAATAATAATAGCTTGATATTTAGCCTACGAATTTGATATCTATAAATTTTAATGGATTTCATGCCAGGCAAGTTATCTTCACTTTTTAGAAAGGAGGGAAAACATGAACAAAGGAGATTTGGTCAACGAGGTTTCGAAGGTCTTAAAATCCAAAAAGGATGCTCAGGCGGCTGTGGACGTTGTTCTTTCAAGTATTACCAAGACATTGGAGAGGGGAGAATCTGTATCATTGATTGGGTTCGGCACGTTTAAGGTGGCAGATAGAAAGGCTCGTAAAGGCAGAAATCCTCAGACAGGAGAAGAAATATATATTGCGGCAAGTAAGGTGCCAAAGTTTGTTGCAGGAAAGGCTTTGAAGGAAGCTGTAAAGTAACCATTTGTTTGATGGTATGCGATAAAGGCAGAGTCTAAATGACCCTGCCTTTTCTTTTGTGTGCGCCCGGCAGGGCGCACCCACTTAGAGGTGCAAGTCCTCTACACGCCCGACAGGGGGAAGTGTTAGCCGGACGGCAAGGGTGCCCATCGCGAGGTGGGATCTGAAGGAAGCCGCAGGCAAAGCGCTGGCCTGACGAACAGAAATCGCATATGAGGCGGCCATGCTGGATGAGGAGGCGCATATCTTCAAAGTCCGATACCTGTACGGAGAGCATGGTCGTATATGCGGCAGGCATAAGCGTGAAGGTGGGAGCGCATTACCCGGGGAGATCTGTCAACCTGCCCTGTGCTACCGTCATCGTAAGGTGACGGGATGGGTTGGCAGAAGTCAGCCGACGGCATAGTAGGCTTACTCGACCGAGCCGAAGGCCTGAACATGATTTACGGACAGGAGCTTGAATTTCGATGACCACAGAGGAGCTGATCAATCGTGTTGAGAAGCACGGTGCCCCCGCAGAGGGAGGCGGACGGAATCTGCCAATGGCTGCAGGCGGTGCGACAAGTGGCACGGCAAGGAGAGGGAACTTCTGTACAGGAACCTTGGAATTGATGGAAGCGGTGGTCGAGCGCGAGAACATGTGGAGAGCCTTCAGACGGGTTGTAAGCAACAAAGGTGCAGCGGGCGTGGATGCGATGAGTGTCAACGAACTGAAGCCCTATCTCAAGACCCACTGGAAGGGTATCAAAGGAGAGCTGCTGGCCGGTGAATATCATCCTCAACCGGTTCGTCGGGTGAGGATTCCCAAACCCGGCGGCAAAGGAATGCGCAAGCTTGGTATTCCCACGGTTATTGACCGGCTGATCCAGCAGGCCATTCATCAAGTAGTAAGCCCCCTGTTCGAACCTGGTTTTTCAAGTCACAGCTACGGGTTCCGCCCTGGACATAGTGCCCACCAGGCACTTACACGTGCGAGAGAGCATGTGGCAAGTGGTAGGCGCTGGGTAGTGGATTTGGATCTGGAGAAGTTTTTTGACCGAGTCCAGCATGATGTATTGATGAGTCGGGTGGCCAGGAAAGTCTGTGATAAAAGAGTGTTGTGTCTGATCCGACGGTATCTACAGGCGGGGATTATGGAAGGAGGGCTGGTGAGCCAACCGACCATGGGAACGCCGCAAGGCGGTCCGCTTTCACCGCTGCTGTCCAACATATTGTTGGATGATTTGGACAGGGAACTTGA
>JASFLX010000074.1:0-11513 GCA_050117895.1 Desulfobacterales bacterium
CAATTTAAATGTTTTCATAAGGTCGATTGAGTCGGTCGTGTTTCGTCGGGAAACGATTTTATGTGCGAACTGCTGGGTCTTTGTTTCAACACAGAAGTTACTTTTCATTTGGTATTTTCCGGTCTGAAGGCCGGGGCGATGGAAAATCCCGATGGTTGGGGAGTGGCCTGGTATGATGAATATGGTACCCAAATCGTAAAAGAATCAAGACCTGCGTTCCGGAGTCGTCTCGCCGAAAATCTTCAGAAACACTTAGTCGCCCGGTCTCGGATCTTTGTCTCGCACATCCGCCGTGCGACAACAGGTTCGGTGGGTTACATCAACACACATCCCTTTTATCGGAGATTTGATCAAAAAACTCGGTTTTTTTCGGGTATGGCGTACATATTTTTGTGCAAAACAAGACAACCCATGGGCCTTTGAAGTTTTGATAATGTTGAAACATTTTGTGTACATTGACATGGACCCTATAATATTTTATGTTTTTGATATATCTGTTATTTCATAATGTTATCAGGGCTCCAATCTTCAAAGGGAAAAAAAATGACAAAACATAAAAATAACATAAATGAATCCCGACACGATGGGACTGCACATTGCCCCAGATGTCAAAGCATTAAAAAATCACCGGACGTAAAATATTGTGATGTATGCGGTACAAAACTTATTTTTCAATGCTTTGTTTGTATAAAAGAAATGCCGAAGCGTTATCCCTTTTGCCCATGGACCGGGAAAAAAATGAATTGGGATTCGAAACCGATAAAATGATCTATGTATCCCATTAAGAAGCCAATAACCGGTGCATGAAAATCAGCGTCGCATTTTTGATTCTTGATTATGAACGGGGTCAAAGCGTGATGATCGCATTCAGTTGTCATAGGGAACGGGAATGAGTGCTCCAAGCTCGTGAAATATCCGGACTATATGCTGAAAAGGATATTTAAAATATCCCCGTCCTTTACCTTGTAGTTTCTGCCCTCCACGCGGAAGCGGCCGTTGTCGCGGATGCCTTTTTCCGAACCAAAGGCCATCAGGTCGTCGTAAGAAAAGCATTCGGCACGGATAAACCCCCGGCAAAGGTCGGAATGGATTGTTGCGGCGGCTTCCAGGGCCGTGTCGCCGTTGTGCAGCGTCCAGGCCCGGACCTCATCGGTTCCCACGGTAATAAAACTGATGTGATCCAGAACTTCATAGGCAAATCGGGTCATGCGGTCGTGGGCGGATTCGGCGATGCCCATCTCCTCCATGAACAACCCGGCTTCTTGGGTATTGCTGAACGCGGCCAACTCCATTTCAAAGTTCCCCGCAAATTCGATAACCTTGTATTTTTCTTCTATTTCAGCCATCAGTCTCGGGTTGTGACCGAAGTTATTTTCTCCGGAGTTAAGAATGATAAAAAACGGCTTTTGGGTTAAAAACTGAAAGCCGTTGATCAGCTTTTGTTCGTTGGTATTCAAAGTCAAATCCCGGATAGGCTGTCCGCTGTATAATTCTTCGAGTATTTTATGGAGAACTTTCTCTTCCATTTGCATGGTGTTGGACTTTTTGCCACGCCGGGCGCTCCAGGCAATGCGTTCGAGCCTTTTCTCGGTGACCATCATATCAGCCAGGATAAACTCCGTGACCATGGTATCGATATCGGCAACGGGCATGGGACTGCCCGTCACGTCGTTACCAAAATTACGGATAACCAAAGCAATGGCATCGAGGTTGCGGACAAGATTCATCTGCATACCGAAAGAATCGTTTTTAGGGGCCGAGCCTTCGGCAAATCCGGCAAAATCGACGATATCGATGGTGGCATAGGTCGTTTTTTTAGGATGGTAAAGCTGTGTGAGGCGGGTTATGCGTTCGTCACCCACTTCAATAACCGCAACATTCGGTTTGGCCGTGTTGTTACCAAAAGCGCCGACCTCGGCTTGGGAGCGCGTCAGGGCGTTAAAAATGGTTGTCTTGCCGGAGTTGGGCAGACCTAACAATCCGATTTTCATAAAATATCCTTTGATCTATTTGTGACGAATCATATCTGCGCCGGTTACGCGCAGGTGGCAGTTTATTGAAAACAGGTAAAATAAGACGCTTTGGATGGTTTGTCCAGCATTTCTTACTGCGTCTTTCACGAGTCCAAGCAAATGAAGGGTCGGGAATTTTGTAAGGTGTCGTTGCGGATTATTCATGGGGAAGCTAAATTAAAATATTCTCCGATCCCTCAAGTATATGTCAGTATTTTGAAATGCATAAATATTTTCACTCTTGATCTTCTCTACGGTTTCCATGTCCACTTGAAACGGTATTTCCGGCAAAACCGGCTCCGGCAATCGTTTTTTGTAAAAAGGCGTATGCTTGATTTTCAAATTATATGAAATAACCATCAAATGTTCCAAGGATAGAACATCTTGAATATTATATGCCAGCAAGGTTTCCAGCGCCTTTTGATTCCCGGTCTTCTGATAATCGTACCAAAGTTGGACCGCAAAAAATCCATCGATATCTTTTAAATCTCCCCGGTCAATCCCCAACTGAGTTTCGCAACTTTTTAGACCGCCTCTATAGCCCAGGCTTCCGAGAATGTATCTCAGGTCAATATGGGCGTGACTCAAGCGAATACCAAAATAGTTTTCAATGAATGGGACATCAAAAGTTTTACCGTTGTAAGAAACAATGGCATTGTATTTTTCGATATCCTCGCGAAAGTCGTTAAGATTATGACCGTTGATATAGTAATAAATCGATTTCCCATCATAAAGTGAAATGGTGGTTATGAGGTCGTGGTATCGATGGAGTCCCGTTGTTTCAATATCCAGATAAACCATTAAATGTCTGAATTCCGGAAAAAACCGCCAGTGTAAATTCGCCGGCAAATTTTCTGAAAAATAATTGGGGTTCCCGGTCTTTAACTGCTGATACGACTGATTAAGACAGGTGTTTATGGTATCCATCTTCGCCGGTGAAAAACGGACTGAATGATTTTCGGTGAATTGATCCCAGTGCTGAATTCCGGATTCCCACAACCGCTGTTCCGTTATATTCCCAATGCCGGGAATATGCATGAATGTGTTTTTAAGCATTATAATTCCCCATGCGTTTTTTTATAATTAGGTGAATATACCACCATTTGAGTTTCCATAAATAAATATCTTTCGTTTATACGGTTTTTTATTTAATACTTTTAACTAGTTAGATGTTCTGAGAAGATCTGCATGAGAAGATTCGGGTCGTATGTAAAAGTACACGGATGAAATGATCGCATTGAAAACTTAATTTATGCCCAATATAGATCTAAGGATGGGTACTAACTATAATGATTTCAAAGTTAAAATGGCTACATCGTCCTGTTCATTGCTTTCCTGAGCCGGTCAAACTGGGCTTCCAATTCGGTCATGCGTGCCTTCACGGTTTCCAAATCCCCGGACTCGCCCGCTTTTTCTATCTCAAAGGCCGTTTCGCGCAAGGCTTCTCCACCCACATTGGCAGACTGGCCTTTGATGGTGTGGGCTCGGAGTTGAATCGAGGGTGCATCACCATTGTCAAGAGCTTCTTTCAAAGCGGTGACATTGCGGGGAACATCTTCCAGAAACTCGCCAAGTATTTCATTAGCCAGCGCTTCGTCACCCATGAGACGATCCAGAAGACCGGCCTTGTCAAAGATATTTTGTACCGGCTCTTTATTGCTGCCTGTGGTTTCCTCCTGCTGAGAAGCGTCTTGTTTCCCTATCCACTTTTCAAGCATATCAGAAAGCTCATTTGGATAAATCGGCTTTGGGAGGTAGTCGTCCATACCGGCGTTTAAACATTTTTCGCGATCACCTTTCATTACATTGGCTGTAATGGCAATAACAGGCACCTCGTGATCGAGCACTTTGGATGACCGTTTGCGGATCTCTCCGGTTGCCTCATAACCATCCATCTCCGGCATCTGACAGTCCATCAATACAACATCGTAAGGAATCATTTCCAAAGCCTTAACCGCCTCTTTGCCATTGGCAACCGCATCAGCATTGTAGCCAAGTTTTTTCAGAGTGCTTATTACCACCTTTTGGTTGATGATATTGTCCTCAGCCAGCAGGATGCGAACTCTGCGTTTTTTATCCTCTGCAAGGGAGTGCCGTGTAACAATAGCCGCAGGCTGCTCATTGCCCGTATCTTCTTGTAAACCTACAACACTTCCAAGACAGTCATAGAGTTTCGACTGCTTAACCGGTTTAGTCAGATAGGCGGCAAAACCGATGTCTTCAAAACGTCTGGCATCCCCACGCTGACCCATTGAGGTCATCATTACCAGTATGGTGTTCTTCAGATCAGGATTTTGTTTGATCTTTTTCCCAAGGGTCTCCCCATCCATTTCCGGCATTTGCATGTCAAGGATTGAAATCTCAAAAGGATCTTTACCGGCCACGGCCTGTCGAAGTTCCTCCAATGCCTGTACGCCACTTGAAGCCTCTCCATACCGGCATCCCCACGACTTCAACTGTTCTCGTAAAACGTACCGAATGGTCGCATTATCATCCACGATCAGAATTCGTTTCCCCTTGATATCCTCGGGGACAACAACCCTTTTATATTTGCCTTCAGGTTGTTTTTCAAGAACTGCCGTAAACCAGAATGTAGATCCCTTTCCCTCCTCACTTTCGACTCCGATATGACCGCCCATGATTTCCGCAAGTTGTTTTGAAATCGTCAACCCCAAACCGGTTCCGCCGAATTTGCGGGTTGTGGAACTATCCACCTGAGAAAAAGACTCAAAGAGCCGGTCCATACGATCTTTGGGAATACCGATTCCTGTGTCGGTAACGCTAAACCGGACCGTTGCATGGGTTGTATTTTCATCATCGAGTGTCACCCGAATCGCCACCTCGCCCGTTTCTGTAAACTTGGTCGCGTTACCCACAAGATTAATCAGTATCTGGCGCAACCTGCCCGGATCTCCACATAACAGTGAAGGGACATCAGGGTGAACCATGGCCACGTACTCCAGACCCTTCTCATAAGCCTTCAAAGCAACCAGATCGGTCACTTCGTCCAAAGCCACTCTTAAATCAAAATCGATATGTTCAAGGTCAACTTTTCCTGCCTCTATTTTGGAAAAATCGAGAATATCGTTGATTATTGTCAGCAATGAATCTCCGCTGTTTCTGATGGTTTCCGCGAACTCCCGTTGCTCGGTGCTCAATTCAGTGCCAAGAAGAAGACTTGTCATACCGATAATTCCGTTCATGGGCGTTCGAATTTCGTGGCTCATGTTGGCCAAAAACTCGCTCTTGGCCATGTTGGCGGCCTCTGCTACCACCGCCTGATTTTCTATTTCTTTGGTTTTTTCTTTTACTTTTTCCTCAAGGACAATATTTTGTTTGCGCATTAAATCATAGAATTTAGCACTTTCCAATGCATTTGCCGTATTCATTAGGATAATTGATAAAAGATCTAAAGAAACATCGGGGATTCTTTCTCCGTGACTCGGCCATAAACCCACAAACATGCCTCTTATTTGTGAATGTGTTGCAATGATATGCAACAGAAACCGGCGCGAATGATCTTTTGATTCGACAATCACTCCTTTCCTTTCACGTATGGCCCAGCCAAAAAGATTATCGTCGATCATAAATTCTACTTCATCTTCAACAAATTGTTTTAAATCCGCAGGTTCGCATACGGACAAGACAAGATCCGAACTATCTTCTTCCACAGCATATAAGGCCCGCGCCTCAAATGGAATAATCCGGCGAATTCTTTTTTCAGCTTCTATGAAAATCGGGTGATGATCATATTTTTTGCTAATTTTTTCCTGAAAATCTCCCAAAGACAGGACCATATTCAGCGCATTTTGGATATACCGCCTGTTTTCCTCTAAATACTCCATACGAGCTATAAGTTCATTGGTGCTGATATGTTTATCCATCATCGTTATCCCTGGAAAAAATTTTCTAAAGCAGCCAACTGATGGGTTGCATGTCGAATGGTCGTTTCAAAACTACCGGGTGATAACTCCAAATTGTCCCAGGCCTTATAATCAAGAGGTGGAACAAACCGTTCCCCACTGCTCCCGAGTCCTAAAGCATTAACCATAATATCCGCCAAATGCACAATGGTCGCTTTGACAGGATGGTGAGCGGCTGAAGGATTATGGTGGTAAAACACATTATCTTCCAATTCCAAAGGAAGCTTCCATGTTTTTAACAAATACTTTCCAATGAGCGTATGTTTGCCACCCAAACAGCTGTTTTCCAGCTGATAAAAAAGTTTATCCGATGTTGCAGCCTGATTCAAAAGTGCTTTTGCCTGATCCGGAAAATACTGATAAACAACCAACCGGCCGATGTCATGCAACAGGCCGCATACGAACAATTGTTCTGTTTGGGGCAAGTTCTTGTTTGCGGCTAAAATTCTGGATATGATACCGCACGCCAGACTATGCCTTAAAAATGAACTCATATCCAAAATGTCTTTGGGCACATCTTTAAAAACATTAACGATACTAATCCCTAAAGCCAGTCCTGTAATTTCTCTGGTGCCGATTAATGTTACCGCCCGTGAAATGCTGTCTATTTTAGACGGAAAGCCGTAAAATGAAGAATTGACAATTCTTAACAAGAGGGCCGCCAAACTCGGGCTTTTATTCACCACTTCAGCGATTCTATGAACCGAGGCAAACGGATCTGCAACCACCTCATTTAACTCAAACGCCGTGGACGGCATTTCAGGAAGTTTGATCCTGTTTTGGGCAATCATTTTTTTAACATCACATATGGAACGATCTTTCAAATCCTCACCGTTCGTCGAAGGGATGTTTTTATCCGTATGTAATATTCCTTGCCGGCTTCTATACAAAACAGATATTCGAAACAGTTCCTTTATGGCCGGATGAGAAAGATCAACATGCTTAAAAATAGTTTTTGTGTTCTCTGTTATTCTTTCCAGTGTATCCGGATCGATATCAGATTCGGCAATTTTTTCTCTACCGTGATTTCCAGCCACACATACTTCCGTTATTCCCCATATTTTAAAGATTCTGATATGTTTTGATTGTATTTTTTGACCTTTTGCAAGAAGAAGTCTTGAGTTGATGTCCCTGACATCGTCATCCAAAACCATATCCACTTCTACTTCATCAACATGAACCATGCCCATTTTTATCACACCTGCTTTTTGGATAATTAAGCATTACCTAAAACTTAAATATGTTTGTCGATTCAAAACGATCTTGCAACATATATGCCGATTCGACTTATTATTGGCAAGTTTAATCGGAATCGCTAAAATATAAATAATATCAATAATATATAAATTTTATTCGTTTACATGATGAGGCGTTGGTACGTTAACACGGAACCATGCGGAATTTAAAGATAGGATTAGTGTCAAAATATTAACATATATAAACAAAAATTTGACGAACATTTTATATATGGAGTGACCAAATTTAAAGGCTCTATAGGCGGGTGTTTTTTAAAGGTCTTGGTTTAATGCAACAGGTTGTGATTGCAGGTAATACGGGTCATGAAAATTTCAAATGGATGATAAAAAACCCTGTTAGGTGCAGGACCCTAACAGGGTTTACAAAAGGAGGTGTGAATCAAGCCAACGAGAAAATCTTGATTCTTTTGGTTCATAAAAGCAAGTTTTGTGCCACTTCCAAGTAACTTGAAAACAGCAATTGCGAAAAGGCGATTTAACCGAAATTTTTGGTTAAATTTGAGTATCGCTGTCCAAGATATCTTTCAGCAACCTAACATATTTTAATCAATAGATTTTTTACCATAGCTAATCGTATTGCTTTCTTAAGTCACCTTAACCCTCAGCAATATCCTTGGCCATTTTCTTTGCTGTTTTCAGGGCGTCATCACTCATTGCATCAGGAGTTGTACAGAACGGAACCACATATTTACCGACAACATTGCAACTACCATAATTATTCAGCCTGTCGAATACACCTTGGATGAGGTCCGCATTGTCTTCGATGGGACCGGCACATGTCACAAGAAGCGCCGTACGTTTGCCATGGAGCAGTGATCTGTATTCCGGGCTCCCGTATCCTGTTATCAAGCAAAAGTGTCGGTCGATAAGCGCTTTCAGTTGTGAAGAAAAACCCCAACAGTAAAGCGGTGAAGCATATACCACTGCATCTGCGGATATCATATTTTCAAATATTGACACGGCATCGTCCTTCTGCACGCAGCCAGGTTCATCAGATTTTTTCTGGCAGGTGCCACATCCCAAGCATCCGTTTACCTCACGGTCGATAATATTAATACGATCAACTTCATGCCCCAGATGAGTAAGTTCGTCTTCAAACCACCCAAGGACTTTCGCCGTATTACCTTTTTTCTTAGGACTTCCGAGAATAGTTGTCATTTTCATTAAGTTCCCTCCTGCTTATTAAACATGATGAATTAAATAAAACCATTTGTCTGCGGAAAGTGTAAAAAGGCAAATCTTTTTTGTCAAGGCAAGGGTTTCGCAAAATATGACTAGAGGCTATCTCAAAAAAGTCTTTTTTCGCCCAATCAAGCATATCACTATGTGGCATGCTCTTTCTTGACTTTAGCAATTTTATACCTATAATAATTTTATGTCAAAAATTTATAGTATACGTCCTTTTAAGATGAATAACAAAAGGAGAAATAAAAATGAAACCACCGAAATGTATTTCTAAATTCTTTTTCACATTCTTACTAATTGCGTTTTGGGTAATGCCGGCTGTTGCATTGGGCGCCAAAGGTTCTTTTGTCGCCTATCATGTTAACGGTCAATCTTATGAGGGATATTATATTACGCCATCCAGCCAGGCGCCCTTGGTATTACTGATTCATGATTGGGATGGACTGACAGATTATGAGATCAAGCGAGCCAATATGCTCGCTGAATCGGGCTATGCTGTTTTTGCTGCGGATCTGTTTGGTGCCGGAGTGCGTCCCACTGAGTTGACAGACAAACGCCAGCATACCGGGGCACTGTATCAAAACAGAGATAAAATGCGGGCATTGATGAAAGGGGCCTTGGATGCGGCCAAAGAAAGAGGCGCCGATATTAAGAATGCCGTCGCTGCAGGCTATTGCTTCGGTGGTGCGGCAGTGCTTGAATTGGCACGGTCAGGGGCAGATCTTAAAGGGTTTGCTACTTTTCATGGTGGCTTAAAAACACCGGAAGGGCAAAATTATGCCATGACTCGCGGAGAAGTTTTAATTATGCATGGTTCAGCGGATTCGATCATTACCATGGACCAGTTCGCCGGTTTGACCAAAGAACTGGAATCGGCCGGGATTGCACACGAAATGATAACCTACGGTGGCGCACAACATGCTTTTACCGTTTTTGGTGGAAGCCGCTATCAAGAAGATGCGGATAAAAAATCCTGGAAGCGTTTTCAGGAATTTCTTTCGGACAAACTGAAACTCTAATTGAGTGTAAACGAAAGTGTTCAATATTTTAAAGGAGGTTGGATTATGAAAAATTTATGTTTATTTGAAAGGTTTTCTAAAATCGGGCTGGGCGTCGTATTTCTGCTGATCTCAGTCGGCTTTATGCTGAGCGGTGTGACTGTTCTTCCCATTTTTGGATTTGTGATTGCACTGCCTTTTTTTCTGGTTTCACTATATTTCTTCAATGCCCATATGAACAAAGCGTGTCAAATTAAGGAAGCCACGGAATAAGGGTGAATTTCTCATTACCTGACGGGACGCCGGTTTTCACCAAACCCTTGCCGATGAAATAGTTTTCGAATATCCGGCTCTTAACCTTCCCCAAAGGATTATCGGGAAGATCATACGGAATAAGCACTTGGGCTTTGGCCGGTATTAGAGAAATAAGATCGACATTATGATTTTTGTGATGCCGTATCACTCGAAGATGGTGTGTCCGGTTATGGTTGTTTTAAATGAATCCCTGCTAACCTGCGGGTGAACCACATGAATGCTTGCATCGGAATTTCGAATCACATAATCCGGTTCTGAAGGTCGATGACTACAATACCCCTATAGAAATATTGTGCCAACCCGTTAGCAAATCGGCTGAACCTTTCTTCGTTTCATCCATAATCCTGCCTCGATAAATCCCCACTCAAAATCCTGTTGCCAACACATCCAAAAAACTATAATCTTGATTTAATAACCTCATTTTCTATTAATTTATCAATGCAGTAAGGAGGATAACTGGTGAATTTCCATCTTAAGAAGTCGTGGATATATAAATTATTATTACTGCCAACTTTCACATCAATCGTTTTTGCATTAACCATTCATCAGACGCAGGCACAGGAGGTCGAGGCAAGCCAAGGAAAAGCTTTGGAAAGTGCAGTATATTACGACAAAAACACGAATCTTGAATGGGTTGCCGGGCCTGACAAGGATACAAACTGGTACGAGGCCAAAAGCTGGGTTAAAAATCTTACCGTTACCGGCGGCGCTTGGCGCTTGCCGACCGTAGAGGAGCTTAAAACCTTATATAAGAAGGGAACAGGGGAACGCAACATGACGCCTTTGCTAAAAACCACCGGATGGTGGGTATGGTCCGGTGAAACCAGGGGTTCGTCTTCGGCGTGGAACTTCAACTACTACTACGGTTACGAGATCTGGGACGTCCGGGAATACTCCAGCGGCTTCCGGGGTTTTGCAGTGCGTTCCCGAAAATGATGACGGCTGATCTGGCGTTTTGGATGGCTTACAAATACTGATTAATAGACAGGTTTCTATGTTTGTCGACGGATATGAGTAAATCCGCGAAGGTGATTTGATGATAAATCCACCGGTTGTAAGAGTCAAATTCTTTATCTGAATGGGCAAGTGCTTCAAAAACAGAATACCCGCGTTCTTCCATGTCTACCTTAAGTCGGAATCCGCGGATGACAAGATCATCGCTGAAAAGAAATATTTTCAGATTTGGAAACCGCTCCCTGATTTCGTAATGAAGTGACATGATTCCGTCAAGAAGAATAACGCTGCATGGCCTGAGGCGAACCGGCGCGTCGTGTTTGCCGGTCATGTGGTTGTACACCGGAAGGTCAATGTCACGACCTTCGTAGATAAGGGATTTCATTTTATCAATAAGATCCGGAATGTCT
Source organism: Desulfobacterales bacterium (assembly GCA_050117895.1). GTDB lineage: Bacteria > Desulfobacterota > Desulfobacteria > Desulfobacterales > UBA11574 > S5133MH16. The sequence goes on from JASFLX010000074.1 coordinate 11,054, forward strand.
GATGCCTTGGGATCATTGCCGCTAATATTACTTTTTTTTCTGAGTTCCCGGTCCAGCATGAAACCGTCCAGGGGCACGTGAACGGCGCTGACGTCATTATGATTAAGGTATGTTAAAAATTCTCTGCAGAAAGTTGTTTTGCCGATTCCGGCAGCGCCGGATACAGACACAACCATATCAATATTATCCGCGTACTGTTCTTTTTTTTGAAACGAACGGTTTTTTATATGGTGTTGATAAATTTGGCGGTAAATATGTGAATTGTCGGTCATGGTTGATTTCCATATCACTCAAGTTATACAATCGCTTCGCGATTCTATATAACGCGGCTTCGCCGCTCTAAAAAAGGAAATTCTTATACTATCAAATTTTGCACCCCAAATTAAGCCCTGACACCCGGCACCGGATCCCCGGTTCCGTGAACGGTTACCCTTTTGACCTTTTGGAAATATTACTTCTC
>JASFLX010000075.1:0-11461 GCA_050117895.1 Desulfobacterales bacterium
CCCGGTTGCTTTCGGTTAAGAGTCTAAGTCTATGATTCTTTACTTCAAGAACGACTGCACAAATAATTTTTTTGCTGTCGATATATTCAACTACACTTCCTGATTTCATTGCCGGCTACCATACCAGTCACGGTGGTGAAAGTCAATGTAAGGCAACCCTTTAAAATCGGTTTACGGACGGACACTAACTAAAAAAAGAATTTGACTTTATTCTATGTTCTCGTTATCAAAAATGTTTTCCATAAATATTTTGTAACGGGGAACTATTTTTATGATTACACTCAATTTTAAAAAGATGGGGGGATTGATACCTGCCATTGTTCAGGATTACAAAACCGGTGAGGTCTTAATGCTTGCGTTTATGAATCAAGACGCATGGGAGGCAACCCTTGACACCGGCAAAGCCACTTATTACAGCAGAACCAGACAAGCCCTCTGGATAAAAGGAAAGACATCCGGAAATATGCAGCTCGTCAAAGAAATCAGGATCGATTGTGATGATGATACGGTGTTGCTGAAAGTTGAACAGGTCGGTGGCGCGGCCTGTCACATGGGCTACAGAAGCTGTTTTTTCAAAACGGTCGAAGATGGTAAAATCCGGATTATGGGAGAACCGGTATTTAATCCCGAGGAGGTATATAAAAAATGACAACGCCCTTAAAACTGGGGATTCCTAAGGGAAGCCTGCAAAACGCCACCATTGATCTGTTCAAGCGTTCCGGTTGGAAAATTAATATCAACGGTAGAAGCTATTTCCCTGATATTAATGATGATACCATCGAATGTACCCTGTGCAGGGCTCAGGAAATGTCCCTGCACGTTGAAAACGGCACCCTCGATGCCGGACTCACGGGCAAGGACTGGACCGCTGAAAACAAATCGGACGTCCATGTGATCACCGATCTGGTCTACTCCAAAACAAGTGCCAGGCCGGCGCGATGGGTACTGGCGGTTGCCCCGGATTCTCCCATAAAAAAACTTGAGGATCTTGAGGGGAAAAAAATATCGACCGAACTGGTTGAATATACAAAAAACTATTTTTCCGAGCGTAACATTAATGTCACTGTTGAATTTTCCTGGGGAGCCACAGAAGCAAAAGTTATTTCCGGTCTTGCCGATGCCATCGTGGAAGTCACTGAGACGGAAAGCACCATTAAGGCCCACGGACTGAAAATTATCCATGAATTTATGCAGACCTGTACTCAACTTATCGTCAACCACGATTCATGGAAGGACCCTGAAAAAAAAGAAAAACTTGAACAGATTGCTCTGTTACTCAAAGGTGCGCTCGTGGCTGAAAAGCTTGTGGGCCTTAAAATGAATGTTCCGGATACTCGCCTTGAAAAAATTGTCTCCTTGCTTCCCAGTCTCAATGCGCCCACGGTTGCACCGCTTTACAACTCAAACTGGTTTTCCGTGGAAACGGTGGTGGAAACCAGTATTGTCAGAGATCTTATCCCCATGCTTTTGAAAAACGGTGCCGAGGGCATTATAGAATACCCTCTGAATAAGGTTATTTAAAATGATATCCCATCGAACCAAAGAAATGACCCCTTTCATCGTTATGGACGTTCTGGAAAGGGCTAACGAAATGGAGCGTCAGGGGGTTCATGTGATCCACCTGGAAGTCGGCGAACCTGATTTTGATACCCCTCAATGTATCAAGGATGCTGCCTGCAAGGCACTGGACAACGGCCATACCCATTATACGCACAGCCTGGGTATGCCAGAGCTTAGACAAGCCATCAGTGAGCATTATTTAAAGACATACGGCGTGTCGGTGGATCCCGATCAGATCGTCATATCATCAGGCACATCTCCGGCCATGTTTGTCATGTTTTCCGCCCTTTTGGAAAAAGGAGACCAGGTCATTGTTTCCGATCCCCATTATGCCTGCTATCCGAATTTTATAAAATTCGTGCAAGGGGAGCCCGTATTCATACCGGTTTATGAGGAAGACGGTTTTCAATACCGGCCCGAAGCCATTGAAAAAAAGATCACCCGAAAAACAAAAGGAATTTTTATTAACTCTCCGTCCAACCCCACCGGAAATCTGCTCTCCAAGGACCGGATGGAGGCAGTTGCCGCCCTGTCTTTAAAACCGGACTCACCGTATATTATTTCTGATGAAATCTATCATGGCCTGGTTTACGAGGGAAAAGAGCATTCTATTCTGGAATTTACGGAAAAGGCGTTTGTCTTTAACGGGTTTTCAAAACTTTATGCCATGACGGGGTTGCGACTCGGTTATATGATTGCACCCAAACATTTCATCCGCCCCATACAAAAGCTTCAGCAAAATTTCTTTATTTCCGCCAATGCCATGGTTCAGGTAGCGGGAATCGCCGCTTTTAAGCAGGCCGGCGAAGATATTTTGCGCATGAAGCGGATTTATAATGAACGAAGACAATATATGATCCGCCGCCTTAAGGATATGGGTCTCGGGATTACCGTGGAACCCACAGGGGCCTTTTATGTGTTTGCCAATGCAAAACATATTTCCCATGACTCGTATAAACTCGCCTTTGATATTCTAGAAAAGGCCCATGTGGGTGTGGCTCCGGGTATCGATTTCGGCAAAAACGGCGAAGGATACCTTCGATTTTCATATGCAACCTCTATGGAAAACATCGCCCAGGGAATGGACCGGTTGGAAAATTATTTTAAGATTTAAGATTTTTGATCCCAACTTCCTAATTCCGGATGTTGATCCGGCTCCATGTACCTTCTCAATAAGTTCCGGTGTATGAAATAATCATATTGACCCGACTCCATCATCGAACATTTTGATAAATCAACAAATTCTTGAAAATACATGTTCTTTTATGGTAACCTTTTTATACCATTCCAATGGAATTCTGGCCTACGGCTCGTAGTGCCTGCGGCTCTGAGAGAATATCGGGAGTACGGGCGAAAATGATTATAAAATCCGCCGAATTTGTTAAAAGTGCGGTCAAACCGGAACATTATCCTGCCGCGGTTTTGCCGGAGATCGCTTTTACCGGACGCTCCAACGTGGGGAAATCTTCTCTGATCAATACCCTGATAAACCGCAAACGCCTGGTTAAAACCAGCGCCACCCCCGGACGTACCCAGCTAATCAACTTTTTTCTCATAAACAAGACGTTTTCATTTGTGGATCTTCCGGGATTTGGATATGCAAAGGTTCCGGTTTCGGTGAGAAGAAAATGGGGCCCCATGATTGAGACATACCTTTCAACTCGAAAGACCCTGAAAGGAGTTGCTCTTATCATGGATATTCGGCGCATCCCCGGGATACAGGAACTTAATTTTATAGAATGGTTGTATTATTACAACATTCCCGGTATGTTGATACTGACCAAGGCGGACAAGCTTTCCAAGACAAAACAGTTGAAACAACATATTACCATAGCAAAAGCTTTGAGTGTGGATAAAGATGACCTGATCCTGTTTTCGGCCAAATCACGTCTGGGAAAAGATGCGGTATGGGATGCGATTGAAGCGTTAATCGATTATCAGCCATAATTCAGTGAAGGGTATAACGTGCCAAATATAGAGGATAAGTTTTCTGGTTTTAAATCCGGGTTTGTGGCCATTGTGGGGGCACCCAATGTGGGCAAATCCACGCTGTTAAACCAGATCCTGGGCGAAAAAATTTCCATTACATCCAAAAAACCGCAAACCACGAGGAACCGTATCCTCGGTGTGGTACACAGACCTCGTTCACAACTTGTTTTCATCGACACACCGGGGATTCATAAAGCAAAACGCCCCTTAAACATCAGAATTGTGGAAACAGCTCTTTCTGCACTTGGGAACGTGGATATTGTGCTTGTTATGATTGATGTGGCAAATCCGGACCCGGAATCAGAAGATTTTCTGGTTGAAAAACTCAGAAAAATAAAACAGCCCGTGGTTCTTGTTCTCAACAAGACAGATCTTGTTAAAAAACCTTTGCTCCTTACCCTCATAGATAAATGGTCAAAGGCCCACTCATTTGAAGCCATAATTCCGGTTTCCGCCATACTCGGCACCCAGATTGAAGAACTTATTGAATCCATGGAGGCGCTCCTGCCCCAGGGCCCGCCCTTTTTTCCCGAAGACACTCTGACCGATTTGCCGGAACGTTTTTTTGTCGCCGAAATGATACGTGAAAAGGTTTTCCGTTTAACCGGTCAGGAGATACCCTATTCCACTGCCGTTACCATAGATTCATTTTCTGAAGAGAAAAAAGGCGCCCTGGTAAAAATTCATGCAACCATTCATGTTGAGCGGACGTCACAAAAAGGCATGATCATCGGCAAAAACGGGAGCAAGCTGAAAATGATCGGTACGGAAGCAAGAAAAGAAATAGAACAGATGGTGGGGACCAAGGTCTTTCTTAAGATCTTTGTGCGGGTACATAAAAACTGGGGAAAAGATACCAAAGCACTCAGAAAATTCGGCTACTGATGATTTTGTCTTATCACCCCTGCTTTGAAGCAGATAAAAATATACTCTGTGCCGGGCGGGAGCCGTCTGCTGACGATCTTGCGGCAATTCAGGCCGCCCGCGCCGTAATCCTGCCTCAGGGATGCTATCGATCCCTGTACGAAATGGCTCATAACAACTGCAGACATGTGTTTCCTAATTTCGATTCAAGGTTCAAATATGCGGGTAAGATCGGCCAGGTTCGACTATTTCAGAGGGAAAATGTACCTCATCCAAGAACTGAAATACATCTAAATGTGAACGCATTTACCGAACACTATGGCGGTTTCCCTCCAAAGCCGGCCTTTGATTTTCCGTTTGTATTCAAATTCGACTGGGGAGGAGAGGGGTACCAAGTGTATCTGATACAATCCGCCTCGGAATTTCAGGATATTTTGCAAACCGCCGGAGACTATGAAGATAGCGGCCATACCGGATTTATTATACAGGAATATATCCCTTCGGACAACCGGTCGTTGAGAGTTGTCGTAATCGGCCAAACGATTATTTCTTACTGGAGGGTTCAAAGCAACACCCGGAATTTTTGCTCAAATCTTGCCAGAGGAGCGGTTATCGACACCCGTTCTGATCCGGACTTGCGGGCGTTGGCGGCTGAACAGGTAAAGGCTTTTTGCTCCCGGACCGGGATCAACCTGGCCGGCTTTGATCTGCTTTTTTCATCCCGGGGAAAAAGCAGACTACCGCTTTTTCTTGAAATAAATTATTATTTTGGAAGGAGGGGTCTGGGGGGGTCCGAAAGATTTTATGAAATATTAATTGCGGAAATCGAGAAATGGATTGACCGTATCAGTCTGAAATTGGTCCGAAATTCTTGAATATGGAACCTTTTGCAATAGATCTGGATGAAGAGGATATAAAGAGAGAAAGACGCAAGGCAAGGGAACTTCGGAGTTCCCAGTGGTGGAAACGTCGCTGTGCCAAAGGGGTCTGCCACTACTGCGGACGCCCCACACCGCCCAAAGAACTGACCATGGATCATATTGTTCCGATCTCCCGCGGCGGTCGAAGCACAAAAGGAAACGTGGTTGCCGCCTGCAAGGAATGCAACACCGCCAAAAAGCAACTGCTTCCCATGGAATGGGAACAGTATTTAACAAACGTTCGTTCGAATCTCTCTTGATAAATCTATCCGGTTCAAAGAATCTCATCCTTGCCATTTACATTTTTTTGCGGTAATGACATTTTTTCGATAAATTTACGGTGTATGACTTCGCTGCTGATCATTCATTACGCTATTTATTAAGCTTTTTTAAAAAACCACCCGAATATGGAGCAGTTAAACAGGAGTTCATCATATGCGAATTGTCACTCGACCGGATTTTGACGGTGTGGTATGCGCCGTGTTGATATATGAAGCGGAAAATGTAAAAGAACCTGTGAAATGGGTAGAGCCCAATGACATGCAAAAAGGATATGTTGATATTCTTAAGGGCGATATCATTGCAAACCTGCCTTATGACGAACGGTGTGCGATGTGGTTTGATCATCATCATACGAACAAAATCGATAAACCGTTTAACGGCGCTTTTAAGATTGCCCCTTCGGCGGCAGGCATTGTTTTTGAATATTATAAAGACAAGTTTCATCGGGATTACAGTGAATTAATCAAAGAAACAGACAAAATCGATTCTGCGGATTTATCTTTGGATGAGGTGCTTCAGCCCGAAAAATACGATTATGTTCTGCTTTCCATGACGGTTTCGGGCCGCAATAAAGATGACGAACCCTATTGGAACCGACTGGTGGATCTGCTCAGAAAATTCGACATAACAAGGGTTCTTCAAGATCCGGAAGTAAAAGCACGATGTGTTGCGGTTGTTGAAATGAATAAGGGATATAAAGATATTTTACGAGAAAATACCCGACTCATGCAACACGTATCCATCACGGATTTTCGCTCATTTGATACCACTCCGGAGGGAAATCGGTTCCTGGTCTATTCCATGTTCCCCGAGGCGGTTGTCAGTGTCAATATACGATATGATAACGGCGATAAAGAAAAAGTCGCCGTCAGTGTCGGGCATAGTATTTTTAATCGAAATTGCAATGTCAATGTCGGACTGATGCTTTCAGACTTTGAAGGAGGGGGACACCGGGGGGCAGGTTCCTGTCGATTTCATGTCAGCAAAGCCGAAGAGTACATTCCCAAAATACTCGATATCTTGTTAAAGAATCAAGAGAATGAAGACTGACGGCCCGGGCAAACGCATTTGAATTCCAATATAGAGAGAACGCTCCACAACGGCGTGTATCTCTTTCCAACTGACTGAAACTTGTGCTTAAGCACCCGTAAGCCCGAGCCGCGCCAACGTTATTAAGAAAAATTCTTCGCTTAATTATCCCATCGATTTTTTAAATCATCATTTCATTCGGCTCGGGCTAACGCGTGCTATAGCCCTTCAAACAGTCAGTCAATTTCCAAGAGAAACATGCCGTCGCTCCGCCGCACCGAAATCAAATGCGTTTACTCTGGACTGATGGACGGGATTTTTATTTTGCCGCCAATTTTTTAAGGCGGGAGATGGTTTTCCATGAAAAGGGTTCATTTTGGCACGGTAATATGGCGTTGTTTGTAAATATCGGGTCTGATTCAAGATGATAGCGCGAGGAATCCACAGCCTGGTTCCACAGCGATGTTTTGGGAATGGGAGAGTAGTAAGCCAAGATGGGGGTTGCGCCGGTTTGTTTGACGCTTTGGATGGAATTTTCAATAAGCTCGGTCTGTTGTCCCGGCAGACCTGCCAGCAGGTATACACCGATCATGTTTTTATCAAAGCCCGCCTCCTTCAGGCAGGTCACCGCCTGCGTAAATTCTGTAACCGTTACCTTTTTATCTAAATCATTCCGGATATCCAGAGATGTGGTTTCAAGTCCGAGACGCAGTGTTTTAAAACCCGCTTGAAACATCAACCGGGCGGTCTGTCTTGAAATTTCACGGATATGGACCGCATTGGGTGTGTGAAAACGGACCTTTAAACCTGCGTTTATAATTCCATCGAGCATGGGAATCGCATGTTTTTCTGCGTCCACGAGTAATGCATCATCGTAGAACACAAAATCTTTTACCTTATATTTTTCATGATGGTACCTTATCTCTTCTACAACGGATTCGGGATTTCGAACCATTCTTTTTGGGTTTAAATAATGTGAGGCACAGTATTTACAGGCAAAGGGACATCCTTTGGAAGTTTGCAGCGGAATATAGTTAATTTTTTTTTGAATCTCAAATGCCGGATAAGGGTAAGTGTCAAGGTCATCCGGATCGAACTTTGCGTTCACGGAAAACCCGGTACACTCACCGACCATTTCAAGAAGATGCTTTTCTCCGGGTCCTGTGACTATCCGGTGTGCCCCGGAATGTTTCAGTGCATGCTCATAACAGAGGCTGGCATATATACCTCCGAGAACAATGGTCACATCAGAGAATATTTCTTTGATCACATTTATGGTTTCTTGAACTCCCGTATACCAATACGTCATCATGGAGGTCATTAACACCAGGTCAGGCGTTTTAATGCAACGAAGATCTTCCCTGAACCATTTTTCCTTGATTCCGTATCTGGAAAAGTTCCGGGGGATGTCTTCCAATTCGCCGGGTTTTGGAATTTTGGTTTTTAAATAAGGCCCCCGGCCGTGCCTGGCATAAGGATCGGTTTGAGACGCTTTTGGATGGAAACGATCCAGGCAGTCTAAATAGGTAATGTTAAATCCATGAGACCGGAGTATGGATGCAAGGGTGAGAAGCCCCAGAGGCTTGGCCCAGAAATCATAGGCCGCAAAATCATGTATCCATGGGTTTACCAGAAGGATATGTGGTGTGTCACGTTTCACGGAGAGAGTTAGTCGTCATCATCAGTAGGAAAATACTTCATGGAAGTTTTTTTCAATTCCTTACGACTGAATAAAAGGGTGTAGTTGTTGATCGAGGTCTCTTCGGAAATTTGTCGGGCAATTCCCCGGCAAGATTCTTCATCTTTGGCATGAATCATTGTATAAAGATTATACGGCCAATCTTGAGTTGGATTCCGCCGGTAACAGTGTGAAACCGCCTGAAAAGAAGCCATCTTTTCTCCGGCTTCATCCACGCGATCTTCATCAACCTTCCACGCAACCATGGCATTTGCCTGAAACCCTGATTTCTGATGATATATGGTTGCGCCAAATCGCCGGATCACCCCTTTGTCACAAAGACCTTTCAGCTTTTCAAGAAGTGTTTCTTCGGAAATCTTGAGTTTTTGTGCGATTTCTAAATACGGGCGCTGAGTGATGGCGATATCGCCCTGAATTAAAGCGATAATCTCATTTTCAAGTTCTGTCAGCATATGGGGATATAAGAATCTGAACAAAAAAAAGTCAAGGCTTTTTCTTTAGCAAAAAACATGAGCTTGATATTCATAACCTCGGCCAAATAAAAGAAATGCGATTTCAACCGGCTGTCGAAATGCTCAATTTAGTTGTTGGCATGTTGTGATATTTCTGTTAACGGTTTAATATCTGAATCTTGAACGATTAAGATAATAAAAAATCTGCGGAGGCTATTTTGATGAAAAAAACAAGTCACGATGTGTTGCTGTTTTCACTGGTCATGATTATTGGGGCTTTGGTTCTTGCCTGTGCCACAAAATCTTACATCAATGTCAACTACCAGCTCCCGTTATCATCCTATGACCTCAAGGAGAAGAAAATATTCCTTGAAATAAAGGATATGCGACCCGATAAAACTATTTTTAGTGAAAAAGCCAAAACTAAATTTAAAAACTTTACCGGCCTTTTTTTATTTTCTTTATCTCAAGGGGAAAAAAGGAACTATGTGGTCGGCGCCTTCGATCTTCCGTCGCTCTTCAACGCCGCATTTTCGAGACGGCTTGAAAATCTGGGAATCGTAATGTTGAAAGAACCGGAAACAACAGAGCCGGTCATTGAAATCGATTTGCAGAAATTTTTTCTGGACCTGGTGGATCGAAAATGGGTGGCCCAAATCAGTTATGAAGCCCGACTGATAAAAGATAACAAGCTTCTCGCCAGAGAGACCATCAGCGGCGATGCCGAACGATACAAACTGATTTCTCAAGGTGATGTGGAAAAAGTTCTGGGAGAAATTTTTACATCCCTGGTCAATAAACTCGATTTTCAAAAACTCCTTCAACGGGCAGCGCTATAGTTGCAAAACTTTTTAATTTCGCCACAAAGTCACAAAGACACCAAGAGAGATCAATAAGTTTACGTCTCGGAAATTCTACAATCTAATGAAATTAAAGGTTTTTAATTTTATCCTGTATTTGGCATCATCATGGAATAATGGAAGACTCTCCGTCATCCCACAATTCCCCCCGGGGCGAAGCCCCTAAATTTATCCTTTGTGTCTTTGAGACTTTGTGGCAAATATTTTTTTTTAATTCTGGCTTATTCAGGTCAGGATAAACCCCTATTTTCCGGGATATTTTCCTATCAAAATAGTCCTTTTTCTCTATGGACAAAATTTTCTGAAGTTATATTAATGAATCTTTGAGGTAGGCTCACTTTTTACCTGTTTTCTTATAATCTTACTGATGGGTAATGGAGGTGATGATCATGGTGGCGGCCTCAAAAGAATCAAAATTTTTTGATGATCGGCATAAATGGAAGCCTCTGTCCCACCATTTTTACAATAAAACCCATAACAAGAGCAAGAATTACCAATTTTCTAATTTTACCCGGGCGTATAGAAGCTGGTTTGTCCCCTACCTGAAAACCCGCATCCATTCCCATGAATTCAGGCCGCTGCTTTCCTTTCTTTACACGGATCTCAACTGTAATCTCAACTGCCACTACTGTTACTGCCGGGGGAAAAAAATACCGGGCATGACCATGCAGGTGGCAAAGGATGCCGTAAAATGGCTCCAATCCGTGGGATGCAGGGTATTGGCCTATATGGGCGGTGAACCTTTGGTGAGAAAGGACTTCATTATAGAATTAACGCGCTATGCCGTAAAAAACGGTTTTTTTGTGTATTTGCCCACCAACGGCATTTTAATGGACAAGGCCTTTATTGATGACATCGGAAAAGCGGGCATATCCGTTATCAATCTTGCTGTTGATGCCATAGACGGGTATAAAGGCATACCCAAATATTTCAATCGTATAAAACCTCAGTTTCAATACCTGGTGCAACAGGAAAAAAAATATGGATACATTACCTTCTTTAACATCAATATCACAAAAAATAACGTGACAGACGCAAAGAAACTCACGGAGATCGCCCATCGCCATGGGATTGGAACCGATTATCATATCAATGAACCTCCGCAAATTGAATATCAGGACTTCGACCATGAACAGGATGGCTCATGGATTACGGAAGCCGAATATTATGAGGTTGATGACCTTCTGGATTGGATCATCCAAAAAAACCTGGAAGGCTATACCATGGTTAATTCGATTAAGCATCTTAGAGCCATGAAACTGTTCATTCGCCACCAATTGCCGGCCTGGCCCTGCATGGCCGGGATGTACTCCATGATCATCCGTATAGACGGCAGTTTTGCACCTTGTTTTGAGCTGTATGGGTCAAATGAAGACTGGGGGAATATTTATGACGGCCATAAATTTGATCCGGAAAAATTGTCCCGTCAAAAGCAAAAATGCAGCCCCCACTGCCTTTCCACCTGCAACTTCCAGGTCAGCCATTATTCCAGCTCCCTTGTTTATTCCATTCAGTGGCTCGCCAAACACGCCTATTCCAACTTTTTAGGAATTTCTTAACAGACACATTTGGGTAACCAGTTAAAGAACCAGCTTTTCTCAAGCGGTTTGACCCTTAGGTGTCAAATTTTAAGTATCTGTTAAAACGTCTAAATTTAATTACCTAAAATCTAAAACATGATGAATTCTTGCTTTTTCGAATTCATCAAATATAATGACCTTGAAAAAGTCCTTAAATAACCATATTATAGAAATAGGTGTCAGGTGTCAGGTGTCAGGTGTCAGAGGTCAGGTGTCAGAGGTCAGG